>CACXSA010000042.1 GCA_902770195.1 uncultured Prevotellaceae bacterium | reverse complement strand
CTTGATCACCTTCTTCTGGTTCAGGCTCGAGTACATCTCGGGCGACATCACATAGCGGTAAACACCCGCAGAATTCTTGTCAAACTTCAGCAGCTTCTCTACTGCTTTCACTTTCATTGCCATAATTTTAATCTCCTCTTAGTTTTTAAATAGTTGATAATAATGAGCCCTTTTGGCTTACGCCGCTTTCCCGTTTAACGGGAATGACTCAAATGTTAAATCTTTTAATCATAATTCTCACTTGTCGCTTCAGAGCCTCTTTTACGTTCTCCCTAGGAAAATATTCCTCTCCGGCCAGGAAAATTTTGCGCGCTGCCCAGGGCGTAAAAATCACCTCTTTATTGACAACACAAAGGTACAAAAAAGAAGTATGCAAACCTAATTATTTGTGTAAAACTTTTTGAAAACTTGCATGATGTCGAAAACGCATAAAACCTTGCAATCTTGCATCCTTGCAATCTTGCAAAGGTCGTTTCCCTACCTGCAATTTTAGTGCTAATAATAATATAATATTTATATTATATTATTATTAGACATATTTTCCCCCACTACGGAAGCATATCTTGCAAGATTGCAAGATTGCAAGAATGCAAGGTTTGACGATGACAAAGTGAATGATAAAAAACATTAAATCGCGTGGCAAAAATTTGATTTATCCAAAGTTTATTGCTAAATTTGCCACGGATTTCAAAAGATAAAGAATCAAGGACTATGAGCAATGTGATTGGTAAAAACCTGAAGATGCTACGTGAGGCCAACGACCTAACTCAAGAGCAGATGTCCAGTTATCTGGGCATCGGTCGTAGTGCCTATGCCAACTATGAGGCTGGTGAGCGCGAGGCACCACTGGAAGTGCTGGAGCGTTCGGCGTCTTTGCTGGGCTGCGAGCTGGAATTACTGTTCGAGCCCGATGTTGCTACGGTGAAAGACCGCATGATGGTCTGCGCCTTTCGCACCGATGGACTGACAGAGGGCGACATGAAAGAAGTAGCACGCTTCAAACAAGTAGTGCTGGAGTATATGAAAATGCAGAAAATGCTTGAAAAATGAAGAAGTTAGCTAAAGAAGCCATCGAGCAACTGGCACTGAAGATGCGAGCACAAGCAGGTATGAACCCGTCTGAACCCATCCACACGAAGACGCTGCTACGCAAGCTGGGCATCATGGTCATCTATCGTCCCCTGTCAGAGAAGGCTTGCGGTCTTTCCATGCGTTCATCCGACGGCAAGGGCAAGTTTATGCTCATCAACTCAAACAATTCGCGTGGCCGTCAGCACTTCACCATTTGCCACGAGTTGTTTCACCTATATTACGACGAAGAGCCCAAGCCTCACATCTGCGGAACTCCAGGCATGGAGAAAGACCCTGCCGAGATCAATGCCAATGCCTTCGCTTCTGTGCTACTCTTGCCACAGGCAGGTGTGTTGGAGTCGATACCCTCGGAAGAAATTATGAACCGCCACATCACCACCGCCACGATGCTGCGTGTCGAGCAGCTGTTCGGAGTGAGCCACCAGTCGCTGTGCTATTGTCTGCGCCACCTGCGCCTGCTTACTGAAGAAGAGCTGCAGGCACATCTGGAGGAAAGTCCGATTATCCAGGACATAGCAACAAAATATGGCTACGACCTCTCACTCTATCAGCCGGGCAACGAGGGCGTGGTCATCGGCGACTTTGGCGAGAAGGCCCGCCTGCTGTTTGAGCAGGAACGCATTTCCGAGGGTCACTATGTAGAACTATTAAATCTGCTGAAATAGGATGGCAAAGAGTGTGAAGACACAGATTGTATTGGATGCAGCACGAGGAATTGCTATCGGACATCAGAACGCAGATAGACCACCAGATGGCGTTGCTGAAGAATATCACGCTTCTCCCTTTTGCACCTCGTGGCGAAATGCTCCGCGAGTATGCTATGCTAAGAAGCCGATTCGGTAAGGGCGAGAGTGCCTGCATGGCCTATTGCTTGTTTACTCATAACGTGATTGGCAGCAGCAACCTGCGCGATATCCGTGCATACTGCGAGGAGAAAAAGATAGTGTATCTCACTACGATAGACTTCCTTTGGTATGCTTGGCGGAAGGGCCTGCTGACACCTGCGGAGATAGCAGACTTCATCACTGAAGTGAAGCAAAAAGGCAGCAAGTTGCCTGATGTGAAGATAGAGAAGTATGTTTGCGAGAAGATACTGTAGATTTTTTCATTAGAGTTATATTAATAAGATATGAATATATATTCTCCTAATCAATCAATAACAAAGAGTTATAAAAGAGAATCTGTTAATGCGAGTAACTTTAATGCTTTTCGAGATGCGTTAAAGGAATTGTTGGGTCTTGTTCCTAATGTTCCTTTGGAACGCTCTTTGAATGGTTATTTTAAGCCCTTTCTTGATAATTCTTTATACAAAGGCCGACTAAAAGAATTTCAAGCGGTGAAAAGAAAAAAGAGGGCTGCATCCACGAGGAAAGCAGCTCTCTTTATTGGGTAGGACGTGAGCTGTTATTTCTTGTTGTCAACAGCAGCTTGCTCAACGGGCAGGCATTGCTTGTAGTTCTCGATGTAACGCTCGAAGCCTGCGACATCCTCGGCAGTGGGGGCAATGCTGACACCTGTGTTGCCAGCGAATACTACATCCTCGAGATAGTCGGCAAGCGACTTGCCGTTCTTGTTGATGAGGTAGCCTGCCAACAAGGCAATACCCCAGGCACCACCTTCGCCTGCGGTCTCCATCACGGAGATGGGCGAGTTGAGGGCAGCAGCCAGCATGCGCTGACCAACGCCTGGTGTCTTGAAGTAGCCGCCATGACCGGTGATGCGGTCCACCTTGATTTTCTCTTCCTTGAGCAGGATGTCGTTACCAATCTTCAGCACGCCAATGGCACCATAGAGGTGGGCACGCATGAAGTTGGCGAGGTTGAACTTGTCGTTGGCGGAGCGCAGAAACATGGGACGTCCTTCATGCAAGCCGGTAACGGGCTCACCGCTGACATAGTTGTATGCCATCAGACCGCCACAGTCTGTGTCACCCTCCAAGGCTTTATTGAACAGCTTTCCGTAAAGTTCGTTCATATCAACCTTAATGCCAAGTAGTTGCTGATATTCCTTAAAGAGTCCCACCCAGGCATTGATGTCGCTGGTGCAGTTGTTGCAATGTACCATAGCAACGAGTGAGCCATCGGGAGTGGTGACCATATCAATCATCTCGTAGGGCTTGGAGAGTTCCTTCTCGAGTACTATCATAGAGAAGCTGGAAGTACCTGCGGAGACATTACCGGTGCGTTGCTTGACGGCATTGGTGGCAACCATGCCTGTACCAGCGTCGCCCTCTGGAGGACATACGGGGATGCCTGCATTGAGGTGACCTGAGACGTCGAGCTTCTTGGCACCTTCCGGAGTCAGGAATCCAGCATTGTCACCTGCATTGAGTGATTTGGGGAGGATATCCAACAGTTTCCATGAGAAACCCTTGGGTGCAATGAGGTTGTTGAACTTTTCAACCATCGTGGCGTCATAGGTCTTGGTCTTCGGATCTACAGGAATCATACCTGATGCATCGCCTACACCCAGCACGAACTGACCAGTCACCTGCCAGTGGACATAACCTGCCAGTGTGGTGAGGTATTTAATGTCGGCTACGTGTTCCTCGTTGTCAAGAATGGCCTCATAGAGATGGCTGATGCTCCAACGCAGGGGAATGTTGTAGTTGAAGAGCTTGGAGAGCTCTGCAGCGGCCTTGCCCGTATTGGTGTTACGCCAAGTGCGGAAAGGAACCAGGATTTCCTGTTTCTCATTAAAAGCCATGTAACCATGCATCATCGCAGAGAAACCAATGGCTGCAAGGGACTCGATTTCGCAATCGTACTGCTTCAGAACGTCCTTGCGAAGTTCTGCATAGCAGTCCTGCAATCCGTACCAGATAGCCTCGGTAGAGTAGGTCCAGAGACCATCAACTAACTGATTCTCCCATTCATGTGAACCTTGTGCGATGGGCTTGTTCTGCCCGTCGATGAGGACGGCTTTGATGCGGGTAGAGCCAAACTCGATACCGAGAATGGCCTTACCTGCTTCTATTGTCTGTTTTGCTGTCATCATAATCAATTGTCAATTATTTAAGCGATTTGTTTAGCATGAAATACACCTCGTTGTTGCGGAGTGTCTGCTTGAAGTCGAAGGTGTTCGTGTTCTTATTGATACGAACATACTCGATGCCCAGAATCTCGGCAAAGTCTTCCCAATACTCCTCGGTGATGTCGTAGGAGAACGCGCTATGGTGTGTGCCACCAGCCAGAATCCAGGCACCGGCACCGATCTCGAATGTAGGCTGTGGAACCCAGAGAGCGGAAGCAACGGGGAGGTTAGGCATGGGCTTAGGCTCGATGCACTCTACTTCCTGAGAGATGAGACGGAAGCGGTTGCCCAAATCGACAACAGTAGCCTTGATGCCACGACCCACCTTTGAGGTAAAGACGAGACGGGCGGTCTGCTGCTTGCGGACACCGATGCCCAGGAAGTGAACCTCCAGTTTGGGCTTATCGACAGCGATGAGCGGACAAACCTCGAGCATGTCTGCTGGATGACCCAAAGGGTGCGATAGAGACAGGCTGTCTTCCAGTCGCCCTCAGCACCGAAACCGATACCTTCGGCCATGAGACGCTGTGAGGCCAAACCGGGAATCTGGTCGAAGCCGCAGAAGTCGGGCTGGTTGATATCAGCATCACCCAGGTCGTCGAAGTTGGTGGTGAAAGCGGTAGCACCCTCGTCTTTCAACACGCGGCGCAGGGCTATCTCGGCACGGGCGGCA
Organism: uncultured Prevotellaceae bacterium; assembly: GCA_902770195.1. GTDB lineage: Bacteria > Bacteroidota > Bacteroidia > Bacteroidales > Bacteroidaceae > Prevotella. The sequence continues at coordinate 32,581 of CACXSA010000042.1, read as the reverse complement.
TTGCGCACCTTCTGCCAGTAAACCTCTTCGCCACTCTCGTCAATCTTGATGACATATTCTTTCTTATACTGCTCTACGAGCTCGTCAACCTCAGCTTCTGTGACTTTCTTCCAGTATTCCATCATGGAGGAAACCGGGTAGTAGTCAACATGGTAGCCGAGACGCTGTTCGAATTCTACGCGGTCGCCATCGGTAACAGCCACATTGTTCATGTTCATACCGAACATCAGACAGCGGACGTTGTGGGAATCGGCTACACCGGCACAAACACGAGCCCAGACGGCTATCTGACGCTGAGCAGCCTCGTCCTTCCAATAGCCGCAGACCACCTTACGGGGTACGCGCATACGGGTGCAGATGTGTCCGAACTCGATATCACCGTGAGCCGACTGGTTCAGGTTCATGAAGTCCATATCCATCGTGTCCCAGGGAATCTCGGCATTGTACTGGGTGTGGAAGTGGAGCAGGGGCTTTTGAAGGGCCTGCAGACCCTTAATCCACATCTTGGCAGGCGAGAAGGTGTGCATCCAGGTAATAATGCCCACACACTTGGCGTCGTTGTTAGCTGCCTTCATCACAGCCTCCACCTCGGTGGAACTGTTGGCAGTACCTTTGTAAACTACTTTGATGGGGATGATGCCTGAATTGTTCAGACCTTCTACCATCTCCTTAGAGTGACCATCAACGGAAACAACGGCATCGCCTCCGTACAACAGCTGTGCACCAGTCACCCACCATAATTCTAAATTATCAAATGCTTTCATATTTAATTTACTTTTTCTTTTGTCCATAATAAGCGTTAGGACCGTGTTTGCGGCTGAAATGTTTTTCCACCAAGAGTGGGTTCATCGTGGTATCGGGATTCACCATGAATGAGACGAATGCCATCTTGGCAACCTGCTCGGTAACGACGGCATGATAGACGGCCTGGTCGGCATCCTTGCCCCAAGCAAAAGGACCGTGGTTCTTCACCAGTACGGCAGGTGTGTGGACAGGATTGATGTTGCCCTGCATGAAACGGTTAACAATGACCACGCCGGTGTTGTGCTCGTATTCGGGCATCTGGTCGGCAGTCATGGCATCGGTACAGGGAATGCAGTCGTGGAAATAGTCGGCATGAGTGGTGCCGATGTTGGGGATGTCCTTACCAGCCTGAGCCCATGCAGTGGCATAGGTAGAGTGGGTGTGGACTATACCGCCCAGCTCGGGGAACGCTTTGTAAAGCACAAGGTGGGTAGGGGTGTCTGATGAGGGGTTCAGGTCTCCTTCAACAACTTTTCCCGTCTCGAGGTCAACGACTACCATATCGCTGGCTTTCATCACGTCGTATTCAACACCAGAAGGCTTGATAACTACCAGTCCCTTCTCACGATCAATGGCCGAAACATTGCCCCAGGTGAAAATTACGAGATTGTGCTTCACGAGGTCAAGATTGGCACGAAATACTTTTTCTTTCAGTTCTTCTAACATTGTATTTTATAGTTTAAAGTTAGGATCTTCTTTATACATTTTTTTATTAAAGCGGTAGAGGGCAGCTCCGCGCTTGGATGTCACCTTGTCGATGAGTTCGGTCTTCTCGATAAAGTCCATCTCCTTGATACGCTTGCGGAAGTTGCGCTTATCGACCTCTTCGCCGTTGACAGCCTCGTAAAGACGTTGCAACTGGGTGAGGGTGAACAACTGAGGCAGCAGCTGGAAGCTGATGGGCTCCGTCTTGATTTTCTGCTGCATCATCTTACGCGCCTTGAGAATCATCGCGTTGTGGTCGGAGAACATCTGGGGAACGGACTCGATATCCACCCATTCCACCTCGTGTTCGGCCTGTAACTTGGTGTTATAGTCGGCCACATTGATGAGCGCATAATAGGCTACTGAAACGACACGTTCGCCCGGGTCACGGTCGATAGCACCGAAGGCACCTACCTGACGCATATAGACATTACGCATGCCCGTCAGTTCGTGCAGGGTACGGTCGGCGGCATCATCGACACTCTCGTCGTTGCGGACGAAGCCTCCGTAGAGGCTCCATTCGCCACGACCTGGATCCATCTTGCGCTTGCCAATGAGCACCTTCAGCTTGTTTTGCTCGAAACCGAAGATGATACAATCGACAGAGAGCAGTATCTTTTGTTCCTTAATATAGAACTGTGTCATAGCTATTCAGTGTCGTTTACCACAGCAGCTTGTAGAGGATGCACAGGATGATGATAACACCTGCGGCACCCAAGTTGAATACGCGGTCGGTCTTGAATATCTTTGTTTCGACACCGATTGACCTTACGTCCTCTACCTCGTCGAGGGCATTGCTGATCAAGAATTTATAGATGCAATACAGGAAGGCACCCATGAAGAGGAAGGCCTCGAAGCCCAAATCACGCATGTCTTTGTAAATGAAGCTCATAAAGCCCAGTACCAGTGCTGCCGTAGAGAGTCCAAGACTGTAATGGGCCCACTTGAAGAGCACACGACGGGTCTTTTCAGGAACCTCGGGGGCTTTCTTGGTATCCTTAGACATGTAGGAGAGTCCGAAGAACATGATGACCAGACAGATGAACACGTAACCCATGCGGAGCAGGAAGGGCACGTCGGGCATCATGAACTTGAACAGGATGGAGAACACGAAGGTGCCTACGGCTGTCACAACAGCAGCAATGGCACTGGCACGTTTCCAGAGCAGTCCGAGACCGAAGATAACCACAATACCGGGATAGACGAAGCCTGAATATTCCTGAATGATCTGGAAGGCCTGATCGGCACCACCCATGATGGGATAAACAGCGATGAGTGCCATAATCAGGGCGCATACAGAAGTCAAACGACCAATGGTCACCAGTTTCTTCTCGGAGGCTGTCTTGTTGATGAACTGCTTATAGATATCCATCGTGAAGATGGTTGAGGTAGAGTTGAACATAGATGCCAGAGAAGAAATAACGGCTGCTGCAAGGGCTGCAAACGACAGACCCTTGATGACAACAGGCGTGAAGTTGCGGATGAGGAAAGGATAAGCGTCGTCCGAACGGTCAATAGAGCCTGTGAGGTTGGTCAGTAGCTCGTGGACGGGAGTGCCGTTGTACTCACCGTTCATGATGTAGAAAGCACATACACCGGGTATGCAGACAATAAATGGAATCAAAATCTTCAGGAAGGCTGCGAAAATCATACCCTTCTTGGCTTCGTCAAGTGACTTGGCAGCGAGACCCTTCTGGATAATATACTGGTTGAAACCCCAGTAGCCCAGGTTGGTAAGCCACAAGGCACCAACAATAACCACGATGCCAGGAATGTCGAAGTAGGGGTCGGAGCCAGGCTGACCGGCAGCGACAGCACCTGTTTCGTCAATAATACCGTTGATATCTGGATATATGTCAGCATTTCGCTCTACGACAAGGTTGAAATGGTGATCGCCAGGAATGCTTCCCAGATGGGTGAATATCTCTTGGAATGCGCCTACAGCACCTCCCTCAATACCCAGTGAAGAACCGATGACATCGAGTGCGGCATAGGCAGTAATCAAACCACCGCCTACCAGGAAGGTCACCTGCATCACGTCGGTCCATGCTACTGAGGCGAGACCGCCATAGATAGAATAGATACCGGCAATCAGGAAGAGGATGAGGATAATCCACATGAGGGTCATGTCAACAGGCATACCCAGGAAGGAGCCCATGATTGAGGGCAGACCGAGAATCTGCTTGATAGCGAGAGCTCCTAACCAAGACACTGATGTCAGGTTAATGAAGACATAGAGGAAAAGCCAGAATATTGAGAATGCCAAACCTACGCCCCAGTTGTAACGCTCACGTAGGAACTGAGGAATGGTGAACACCTTCTTTTCAATCATCAATGGAAGCAGGAACTTACCTACCACAATCAATGTGGCTGCAGCCATCAGCTCGTAGGCGGCCATAGCGATACCTGATTTAAAAGCAGAACCAGACATACCAATAAACTGCTCGGCGGAGATGTTTGCGGCGATGAGTGAGGCACCTACGGCCCACCATGTCAAGGTGTTACCAGCCAAGAAGTAGTCGGTAGATGATTTCTCTTCTCCCTTTTTACTGCGGGAAAGGAACATTCCCATACCCACCAGAATGACGATGTAGATTGCAAAGACTAGATAGTCTGCTGTAGCGAAGCCATTGTTGCTTAACGCTTCAATAATTTTGTCCATGTGTTAACTGTTATATTAATTATTTTTTTTTGAATTGTCGAAGTTGAAAGCCTCTTATTTCACAGAGAACTTATAGGCTGCATGGCTGTAATACTTCTCACCAGGATTCAGCACAGGCTGTGCCCATTCGGGATGATTGGGGCTGTCGGGGTATTTCTGGCTTTCCAGACAAACGCTGACGTGCTTCGGGTACTTCAGACCATGCTTGCGGATGATGTCAGCATCCTTGCCAACCCCCTGGAAGTTACCACTATAAACCTGTACACCAGGCTCGTTGGTGAACATCTCCATGAAAATACCGGTCTTGGGGCTATACAAAGAGGCACAAACCTGTGTATCGTCACCAGCAGTGTTCAAGCAATAGTTATGGTCGTAACCGGTGGCGTTCTGTACCTGGTCGTACTGGCTATTGATGGAATCGCCTACAGCGTGCGGTGTGCGGAAATCCATTGCAGTACCTTCTACTTCACGAATCTCGCCAGTGGGAATATATAACTTGTCAGAAGCAGTGAACTTATCAGCATTAACATACAATACCTGGTCGTAAGCGGCCTGTGTGAAGTCACCGCTCAGGTTGTAGTAGTTATGATTGGTCTGGTTGATAATGGTTGGCTTGTCGGTCTCTGCTTCCCATGTCATATCCAGCACGTTATCGGCGGTAACCTTATAGGTTGTAACGGCAGTTACCTTACCGGGGAATCCGTTCTCACCATCTTCTGCTTCAATAGTCAGCTTCAGGATGGAGTCGCCAATCTGTTCGGCTGTATATACCTGGTTCATCCAACCTGTGGTACCACCACCATGCAGACAGTTAGGACCATCGTTTTGCTTCAACTGGTAAGTGCTGTCGTTCAACGTGAACTTACCTTCTTTGATGCGGTTGGCATAGCGGCCAACGCTGGAACCGTAGTCGCTAGGAGAGTTCAGCGTGTCGGCATACTGGGCAATATTGTCGAAACCCAGCACCACATCGGTAGGCTTACCATTCTTGTCAGGAACAACAAGGCTGACAACACGACCACCGTAGTTGGTGATACAAACCTCCATACCATTGGCATTCTTCAACGTAAAAAGTTTGACGGGCTTTTCGTTGATAAGTGTGTCGAAATCTGCTGGATTAAGACCAGAGACGGTTAGTGCCTGCTGCTCACCAGAGGCACATGCAGAAAACAGCGCCACGGCTACTGTCATACCTGCAAAAGCTTTTTTAAAATTTTTCATTGCAAATAGTTTTAAGTTATTATCTTAGATTTTGGGTGTAAAATTACAACATAATCTTGAATTACCAAAAAATATTTGAACAAAAAACGAAATAATTGTGTGCATTTTACACTTTTAGGCAGATATTTAACTTTTATTTGAAGATTAAAACAGAAAAAACGGCACTTCTGGGATAAGAAGCACCGTTTTTGTTGAGGATAGGGTAGGAATGTCAGCAGAGTTTGCGTGAACCATCTCCTATAACCACATCATATACCTTGGGTTCATGCCCATATTTCTCATTGAAGCGTTTTTTGGCATCAGCAATGAACTGACGATACAGATCGTTACGGACAAGGTTGATGGTACAACCACCGAAGCCGCCACCCATGATACGAGAACCGGTTACACCGTTTTCCTTGGCTATGTCGTTTAAGAAGTCAAGCTCCTCGCAAGATACTTCGTAGTCTTTGGAAAGGCCTTCGTGGGTCTTGTACATCATTTCACCGACTTTCTCGTAGTCGCCTTCATTCAAGGCATCGCAAACCGCCAAGACACGGTCTTTTTCACCAAGAACGAATTTGGCACGTTTGTAGTCTTCCGCACCAACTTCTTCCTTGACTTCTTCCAATTGCTCCCAAGTGCAGTCACGAAGGGTTTCAAACTTGGCCTCGGGGTGTTTGGCCTGGATGTGCTTAACCACATTCTCGCATGATTTGCGACGATCGTTGTAAGGGGAACCTGCCAACTGGTGCTTAACAACAGAGTCGAGCAATACAAGGCGATAGCCATCGGGCTTGAAGGGGAAATACTCAAACTCACGACTACGACAGTCAAGGCGAATCAAACAACCAGCCTTACCGAATACGGAAGCAAACTGATCCATGATGCCGCAGTTGACACCGCAATAGTTGTGTTCGGTAGCCTGACCGGCCAATACCATATCCCATTGACTAACCTTATTGTTGCCAAAGAGATCGTTCAGTCCATAGGCAAAACAACTCTCCATAGCGGCAGAAGAAGACATGCCGGCTCCTAGGGGAACATCACCGGCAAAGGCAATATTATAACCTTTAACAGGAACACCTAACTTCTTCATCTCAAGAGAAATACCATAGATATAGCGTGCCCAAGAGGTGCGTGGACCTTTGGGGTCTGAGAGTTTGAAGTCCACACGGTCCTTCAAGTCTATAGCATAGGCCATCACGGTATCATCTGTACCATTGATGCGCATCTCTGCTATTACACCCTTGTCCACAGCCCCAGGAAACACGTAACCACCATTGTAGTCTGTGTGCTCGCCAATCAGGTTGATGCGTCCTGGTGAGGCGTAAACGCTTCCCGTCAGTCCATCAAAATGTTTGATGAATCGGCTTCTTACGAAATCAACTTCCATGATTTTTATTATAAAAAGGTGAGAGAATGATTATTTTACTACGCCAAAGCGATAGACGGTCTTCTGCTTATACTGCTCTCCCGGATTCAGAACAACTGATGGGAAATAGGGACGATTGGGGGAATCAGGGAAGTGCTGAGCCTCCAAGCAGACTGCACTTCTACGTGGGAAGGTAGCGCCATTAGCACCTTTGTAACCATTAGCGAAGTTGGCTGTATATAGCTGCAGACCTGGTTCTGTAGTATAGCACTCCATAGTGCGACCGCTGTTAGGTTCTGTAATTCTAGCGGCAAAACTCAGTTCTCCCTCTTCACGCTTGTTCAATACGTAATTATGGTCAAAGCCTTGACCGAATTTGATCTGCTCGTTGTCTGCATTGATATCTTGACCAAATGATTTGGGTTTGCGGAAATCAAACGGAGTGCCTTCTACCTTGAGAATCTCACCAGTTGGAATAGCCGTCTTGTCTGTGGGAAGATAGAAATCAGCATTGATTTCACAAATCTGGTTCTCAATGGTTGGTGTAGGATCTGCAGTACCTGCCAAGCTGAAGAATGCATGATGTGTCAAATTGACAATAGTCTTCTTATTGGTGGTTGCAAGATATTCGATAATCAGCTCGTTATCATCTGTGAAGGTATATTCAACGGTAACATCGAGTTCACCAGTAAAACCCTCTTCGCCATAGGATGACTTCCTGTGCAAAGCCAGCGAACGAGGACCCATCTGTCGGGCATCCCATACCTTTGCATTGAAACCAACCTTTCCACCATGAAGATGGTTGGGACCATCGTTGATGGCCAACTGATAATCCTTGCCATTCAATGTGAACTGACCTTTACAGATGCGATTTCCCCATCGTCCAATCAAGGTAGAAAGGTAAGGCTCTTTACCGCTGGTAAGTTGTTCTATACTTCCGTGTCCCTGGATGACATTACCGATATTCCCGTTTTTGTCGGGAACCATGATAGCTACGATAGCACCACCATAATTAGACACAGCAACCTCGTAACCTTTACGGTTCTTAAGGATGTACAAATCTGTTTTCTTTCCATTGATTGTGGTCTGGAAATCTTTACGATTCAGACCACACAAATTCGCATTTTCAGTCGTGTTAGTCATATTCTTAATGTTTTAAGTTACTAAAATCTATCTGCAAAGTAACCTAAAAAAAACGAGAACAAAGAAAGAAACGTGGAAAAAAACGTTTATGGAGTGTTAAAAACAACTAAAGACAATTTTTCAAGAAATCACCTACCACATAAGAACTGCCTCCGACGAAGATGAAATCAAGGGGGGAGGCATTGCCCTTTGCTGCGTTATATGCTTCATAGACAGAGGGATAGGGATTGCCTACAAGGCCTTGTTTGCTTGCAAGATCGCACAAAACGATTTCGCTAAGGGCTCTGTGGTTGTTTGCCTTCGTAAAATAGTATTGAGCATTCTTTGGCAATAATGCAAGCACACCATTTACGTCTTTATCATCAACCATTCCAAAAACGATGTGCATCATTTGACAGTCGATATTATTCAACTGAGCACTAATATATTGCCAACCACCCACATTATGACCTGTGTCACATACAACTCTAGGTAAGTTCTGAATAGTCTGCCAACGTCCCATCAAACCAGTATTGTCTTTTACATGGGCAACACCGTGTAACAGTTCAGAAAGGCATTTGGTTTTGTTTGCCTCGTCCTTGCATTCACAAAGGAATCCCTTCTTGGCTATTTCATGCAATACAAATAATACCGTATTCAGATTCTTTTGCTGGTAAAGCCCTCCTAAATCACCTGTTATGTCTCCAAAACAGGGGGTGTGATATAACATCCCGCCATCATAGGTGGTTTCTGCACTAGCTATTTCCGGTTTGTCTTCTGCAAAGATGATTGGTGCATTCATCTCCCGTGCTTTGTTTTCAAAAACTGGTCGGGTTTCATCGTTGGTCTCGCCAATTACAACAGGTACTCCATTCTTGATTATTCCAGCTTTTTCCCCCGCTATTTTTGCTAAAGTGTCACCTAAGAATTGGGTGTGGTCAAAGCTGATATTGGTTATGACGGAAACCAAGGGAGTGATGATGTTCGTACAGTCTAGTCTTCCTCCAAGCCCTACCTCAACAACTGCGATATCAATATTTTTGTCCCTAAAATATTTGAATGCCATTGCTGTTGTCACTTCAAAAAAAGAAGGATGTAATGGCTCAAAGAAATCTTTTTCTTTAGCAACAAAGTCAACAACATAATCCTCGCTGATGGGTATTCCATTTACTCGGATTCGTTCGCGAAAATCAACCAAATGAGGGGATGTGTATAAACCTACGCGATAACCGCTTTCCTGCAACACGGATGCTATGGTATGTGACACGCTGCCCTTACCATTTGTACCCCCGACATGAATGGTTACATAGGACTGATGGGGATGATTGAAATGTTTGTCAAGGGCTATCGTATTTGACAGACCTTCCTTATAACCAGAAGCCCCCTGTCGTTCAAACATGGGCATCTGATTAAAGAGATAATCGCAAGTTTCCGTGTAGTTCATCATGAATTAGGAAAAATAATTCTTGAACTTTTGGAAAATGGAGCGCTTGGTTGCTGCATCTCCTTTGAAATTATCGCTGTTCTTGAATTCTTCGATGGCTGTTTTCTCTTCACGTGAGAGAGTCTTTGGTATGAAAACACTAACATTGACTACCAAGTCTCCATTGCCACGTCCATAACCTTGAACTGCAGGAAGTCCTTTCCCTCTAAGACGCAATGTTTTCCCGGGTTGGGTGCCTGCCTCCATCTTAACTTTCAGTTTTGTACCTTCGATGGTGGGTATTTCAACCTCTCCGCCTAGAGCAGCTGTTGGGAAGTCAAGAAGAAGGTTGTAGATAAGGTCATTGTCATCACGGATGAATGTGTCATTCTCTTCCTCTTCAATAAAGACCTGGATATCACCATTAATTCCTTTTCGCTTACCCGCATTTCCTTTGCCAGGTATATTGACAACCATTCCTTCAGCAACTCCTGCAGGAATCTTTATCTCAACGACTTCTTCACCCTTCTCAACACCCGTTCCGCCGCAATGCTTACACTTGTTCTTGATAATAGTACCTTCACCATTACAAGTCGGACAAACTCCTTGTGTCTGCATCATACCGAAAATGCTTTGAGTGGTGTGAGTGATAACACCTGAACCGTGACAAGTAGGGCATTGTTCGTTGGTACTTCCGCTTTCTGCTCCCGTTCCATGACAATGTGAACAGGTAACATCCTTGCGAACTTTAAATTTCTTGGTAACACCATGGGCAATCTCTTCAAGAGATAGACGTACCTTCAGACGGAGATCGGAACCACGATGCTGCTGACGACCTCTGGATGAACCACCAAAGCCTCCAAAGCCTGCACGGCCTCCAAAGATGTCACCAAACATAGAGAAGATATCGTCCATGTTCATGGATGCACCACCAAAGCCTCCTCCAAAACCTCCAGCACCAGGACCGTTGAATCCAAACTGATCGTACTGCTGGCGCTTTTGGGGATCATGTAGTACATCGTAGGCTTCAGCAGCCTCCTTGAATTTCTCCTCAGCTTCCTTGTTGCCAGGATTGCGATCTGGGTGATATTTGATGGCTATAGTGCGATATGCCTTTTTTATCTGGTCTTCTGTCGCGTTCTTATCTACGCCTAACACCTCATAATAGTCTCTTTTTGCCATTTTTCCTTATTGTCCTACTGCCACTTTAGCATGGCGAATTACTTTATCGTTTAATTGGTAGCCAGCTTGGAGGCAATCTATGACTTTACCTTTCTTATCATCACCCATGCCTGGTACCATTGCAACTGCTTCGTGAATGTCTGTATTGAAATCTGCACCATCAGTCTCTATCTTCTTGACGCCAAGGCTTTCCAAAGCTTTCATCATCTTGTGATAGATGAGCTCCATGCCTTCACGCAGAACTGCTGGGTCTTCTGTCTTCGCACCATTTTCAATGGCTCGCTCCATATCGTCAATAATAGGTAGTATGGCACAAACGGATTTTTCTCCTCCGTTAAGAATCAGTTCGGCTTTTTCCTTGAGTGTGCGTTTGCGGTAGTTGTCGAATTCAGCTACAGAACGCAGATACTTGTCTTTTAATTCCTCAATTTCAGCCTGTGCGGCTTCCAGGGGATCTTTTTCTTCCTCGCTGTCTGTGCTTTCTGAATTCCCAGCGTTTTCTACCTTATTCTCTGTCTCCATATTCTCAGAGCTTATTGCTTGCTCTTCTTCGTTCAAATTCATTTTTTCTTCTTCCATAGCATAAAAGTTTTTAAATCTTGACAGCAAATTCCGTGCCATGATTTTTTTCATTCATACATTTTGGCTTTTTGCTCTTTGATGCCTTCGTCATAGATATAATCATCGTATGTCATAAGCTTGTCGATGGTTCCCTTTGGTGTGAGTTCTATGATTCGGTCTGCCACCGTGTTAATAAACTCATGGTCATGCGAAGCAAACAGTATGTTGCCTTTAAAAGAGATCAAGTTGTTGTTGAATGCCTGAATGGATTCCAAATCCAGATGGTTTGTCGGGGTGTCCAATATGAGGCAGTTGGCGTTCTTCAATTGCATACGGGCTATCATGCAACGCATTTTCTCACCACCACTTAGAACGTTTACTTTCTTGAGGACGTCTTCTTCTTTAAACAACATACGCCCCAAGAATGATTTCATCATGACCTCATTGCCTGTGCCATATTGACTCAGCCAATCAACTAGATTTAATTCACTCTGGAAGAAATTGGTATTGTCGAGTGGGAGATATGCTGTAGTTATTGTTACACCCCACTTGTATGTTCCTGCATCAGCCTCACGGTTACCATTGATGATTTCGAACAAAGCAGTCATCGCCTTTGGATTGTGTGACAGGAAAACGGTTTTCTGTCCTTTCTCAATAGTAAATGACACATTGTCGAATAATACCGTTCCATCTGTGTCAACAGCTTTCAGACCTTCTACTTCGAGAATTTGGGTACCAGGATCACGCTCCATGGAGAAAATGATACCTGGGTATTTACGTGTAGAAGGTGTGATTTCTTCCACATTCAATTTCTCAAGCATCTTTTTGCGCGATGTTGTCTGTTTGGACTTTGCGACATTAGCGGAGAAACGACGAATAAATTCCTCCAGCTGCTTGCGTTTCTCTTCTGCCTTCATTTTCTGGTTCTGTTGCTGTCGTAATGCCAATTGCGAAGATTCATACCAGAAAGAATAGTTTCCTGAGAAAAGGGTTACCTTTCCAAAATCAATATCAACCGTTTGAGTAGAAACGGCATCCAAGAAGTGACGGTCATGACTGACAACAAGCACGCATTGCTCCAGGTTTGATAGATATTCCTCTAACCATTGAACAGTATCGAGATCCAGATCGTTGGTGGGCTCGTCAAGAAGTAAATTGTCTGGATGTCCAAATAATGCTTTTGCCAACATGACACGCACCTTTTCGTTGTTGGAGATTTCTGCCATCTGCTTGTAATGCTGTCCTTCTGGAACGCCTAGATTCTGCAGTAGCTGGGCTGCCTCACTTTCTGCCTCCCATCCGTTCATTTCTGCAAATGCCATCTCCAAATCGGCAGCTCGATTTCCATCTTCTTCTGTCATTTCTTCTTTCGAATACAAAGCTTCACGCTCCTTCATATTCTGCCACAGAGGCTGATGTCCCATCAATACTGTGTCCATAACAGAAAACTCATCATATTTAAAGTGGTCTTGCTCCAAAACAGACAAGCGCTCTCCTGGTTGCATCTCAATAGTTCCCTTATTGGGTTCCAGTTCTCCACTAATAGCACGGAGCAGCGTGGACTTTCCGTAAACTTCATGTTGACGTCTTTATAAAGCGTCTTTTTTCCAAATTGAATAGCCAGATTTGTGACTGTTATCATGTCTTTTTATACCTTATTTATTATTTGCGGCTGCAAAGGTACAACAAAAAAATGGGCTAACCAAGCGGATAACCCAATTTTTCATTAAATACCATATAGGGTAGTAAATTTGTAATATAAGGCCTTGTCCAATCCAGAAGATGATGTCGTTCGGAGTCGTATAGCATCAAATCAATATCAATGGTGATATGGTCAATAGACCGATGGGCTTCGGTTTCTATCTGCTTCAGACTTTGCTCTAATTCATGAACAGAGAGTAGGGTGTATCCAGAAATCAGACGATTCATATACATTCGTCCACTTCCTTTTATGTCTTTTGTCCATAACAAAGGGCTCATGCGAGTCTCGTACAATATGACCGAAAGACGTTGAGATGCCCAATGGATAAATGGCAACTGATAATGATTAGACCCTAAAGCTATCAAGACTCGATGTGATGTCATACCTTGTTCTTCTCTTTGAGAATTCCGTGACGATAGGCATAGAGCAGTTGTCGTAAATCTTCTATCTGCATACGAAGTTCTTCTCCTTTGTCCGTATCAGCTACTAGCATTCGATGAGTTGAAAGCTCTACCAACTGGGTGGTTGACTTGATGTCAAGTCCTCTCTCTATAGCGTCTCTGGCATTCATAAAAGGTTCATGTTGAACAAGTTGGAATCCTCGGCTATGGTAAACCAACGTATATCCGGCAATGCCTGTTTCATTATGATAGGCCTCAGAGAATCCTCCATCTATCACCATTAATTTGCCGTTCGCTTTGATAGGATTCTCACCTTTAGAAGCATGAACAGGAACATGTCCATTAATAATATGTCGATTGCTTCCCTTTACTCCAAATGCATCAAGAATATGGTCGCAGATATCTTCATTGTCGCGCAACTGAAAATAGTATCCTTTCTCTTCCTTAAAAGTAGTCTTGTCGGTGAGGAAATAACGCTCAAAAGTGGCCATCTTCGATTTGTCGAACAGAGGAGAGTCTTTGCCACACCAAAGATAAAGGAAGTAGTCTCGCGCATAGAGTCTCATCTGCTGTTCGGTATCGTTTTGGAAAGCGGCACGTACCATCATGCCAATATTATGCATCAAATCTTTACCATTAAAACGTTGTCCTGGGTAAAGTTCAACCTCCTTCAACGTTCCATCGGAATTAAGAGGAACGGAAGCGTGAAACAAGAGGTTCTGATTACAGATAGAATACATACATCCGTGCGACAACAGCATCTTAATATGTTTCTGCAGTTTTTCACTAACACGGAAAGAATGATGCAAGCGCTCCATCAACTGGAATTCCTCAGGTGTGAGTTCATTGGGATGCTCCGGATTAATAGTTGGGAAATGACAAGAACGCATCTCGTATTCTTTTCCATTGATGGTATAAATACCACGTTTGTAGTCGATATGCTCCAAAAAACAACGGTCTTCCATCTGCCACTCTGGACGACGATGGAATATCTGGGCCTCCTTCTTAAACTGAATAACGGAAATTGCCTTGTGCATCTGAGCCGTAAGACGCAGATACTTGTCTTCCATTTTCACACCTTTCAACAATTTTGGCATAAATTCTTCACATGGATCATCTCCATAGAATTCCATAGCAAAAGTGGCCAGTGGTACAAGGTTGATACCATAAGCTTCCTCAATGGTCGTAAGATTAGCATACCTCAGAGAAAGACGTAACACATTACATATACAAGCATTGTTTCCTGCACATGCCCCCATCCATAAAATATCGTGATTTCCCCATTGGATGTCCCAAGAATGATACTGTCGTAAGGTGTCTAAAATAATATGGGCACCTGGTCCACGGTCAAAAATATCACCTAGAATATGTAGCTGGTCTATAGCAAGTCTTTGGATAACATTGCATAGGGATACGATAAAATCATCAGCTCTTCCCGTTGATATGATGGTGTCAACAATCACATTGACATATGCTGCTTTGTCTATATCGTCAGTCCGTTCATGTAACAGTTCCTCAATAATGTAGGCAAACTCTTCTGGGAGAGATTTCCGAACTTTTGAACGAGTATATTTAGAAGAAACATCACGGCAAACACTTACTAGCCTATGAATTGTAATATGGTACCAATCATCTATATCTTCTTCTGTGGCTTTTATCAGTTCTAGCTTTTCTTCAGGGTAGTAAATCAAAGTACAAAGCTCACGGCGCTCTGTTTCGCGGATGTCACCTCTAAACAATTCGCTAACCTTACGTCGGATATTACCTGAAGCATTTTTCAAGACATGCTGAAAAGCCTGACTTTCTCCATGAAGGTCGGCAAGGAAATGCTCCGTGCCTTTTGGGAGATTCATGATAGCTTCTAGATTGATAATCTCTGTCGAAGCCGAAGCTATTGTCGGAAACGAAGTAGAGAGTAGCTCCAGATAATACATGTCACGGTTCATTGACGTCTTATTCATAGTCTTATAATTTTAGGTGGTTTTCTACTTGTAGTCTTATTTTATTTGTAATTCGATCGTCGAGTGGGGGAAAAGGCATGTAACCCTCTGTCAAACCAGTCACATCACTCATCACACACATCAATCTTCTGGCAAATTTCAGAAGATTAAGTTCACTGAGTCTTTCGCAAAGTCTGTCTTCTTCACATTCATGCTGTCTCAATTCCTTATCCAGTTCAATTAAATGCATCACCGCTATTTCATGACGAAAAACCAGTTTTCTTAGATGCTTAAATGTTGCTATTAAACGATCATTCTCTGATACGAAACTAATGCCAATAATACTCTCTATGGAATGAGGTTCTTCATAGCCAGTGGGTAGGAAATAATCAACCTTATCAACATCAAAATCAGGAGCTTCATAATTCAGAACTTGAATACCACGTTGAATAATATCCATAATATGCTCCTGATGAGCATAAAGAAGTAGTAGCCTCCATTTTTCCAATGTATCAGGGGCAGTATGAAGGTCTTCTGGCAACCATTGCTGATTTGCTGTTATACCAGCCATGATGACCTGAAGAAGGATATTTTTCATTTCCTCGTCCATCAGTTCCAACTGATTTGAGTCCATAACTTTCCGATAAACACGAAAAATCTGCCTAGCCATCTCTTGTCTTGTAATAGCATGAGTAACTAAGGCATTCTTGATGATAATCGTCCGAGGGTTCCATCCCAATCTGTTCATGCATTCTTCCTCCATCTTCCCTTGAATAATTACAACATAAGACTGCTGCACTAACTTTTTTAGAAAAAGAATCTGCTTGGGAAGTTTCTCATTCCAATAGTTTTCATTTACTATCCAAGGTTCCAATTGTCCATGAGGAGAAAGGACTATGCGGGTATGGGACTTAATGGCCTGCTTAACCACAAAAAAAAGGGAACTGTTCCAACAGCCATGTATATGCAAGATGTCATAATGCGAAGAGCACAGGTTTCTTTGAGTCTCCTTAGCATCTGTTACCATTTCGTTACTACATTCTAATCCCATACTTTCATGAAGCATGGTCACATACTGACTGATCATGCTGTCATTTTTTGGGAAAAAGTGTAGTATTCTCATTCTTTATCAGTTAATAAAAGACATTCTTACTAAACACTTGCATTCGGAGATTGCATAGCTGGTAACTTCCGATATGTTGGTCAAACAACTTGATGGCATCATGAATACGTAATGCTTTTACCATCATGGTGCTATAGATTCCGCGTCGGAAAAGGAACAAACGTCCTTGATGACCATGTCTTGAATTGCGTTCCGCTTTAATGATATAAGGTGCCGCTTCTTCTAATGTGCTGAACGACTGGATAAAATTCGTCTTATTATGATAGTCTAAGATAACTTCTGCACTATTGTCTATGTTTCCTACCAGAGTAAAAATCCAGGTGTCAGACAAGGGAGGACGATTGATATTGGCCAGTACTATCCATTCTCCACGAGCAGCTTTAGCTCCTATTGTCAGGGCTAGTCTTAGTCTGCTAGGATAGGGAACTTTGGAAAAAGGGAGGAAGGTGGTGTAAAGATGAGAATATTCTGCTTTCATGCGATCTAGCACATCGACACTATCATCGACGGAAGAATCGTTCACCACAATGACTTCGTACTCCTCTTCACCTTGCTGGTTAAGGAAAACAGGTAGGTTTTGCTCCAAATCCCGAGCTTGATCCTGCACAGCTATTATGACGGAAATCTTTGGTTTCTCTGCTGTCATTTTCTACAATTATATTTCATCACTTGAATAACCTTGCGGCAATCTACGGCAGTTATATTGAGAGGCCATAATTTCACCGTAAGCTCCTGCAGAGCGAATGGCTATCAAATCGCCTCTATGGGAACCGTTTAAATCAATTTGCTTGGCAAACACATCACTCGACTCGCAAATAGGACCCACTACGTCATAGGTCTCTTTAGGTTCTTCGCTACTGATGTTTTCTATCTTATGATAAGCCTGGTAGAGGGCTGGACGTATTAAATCAGTCATACCAGCATCAATAATGCAAAACTTCTTAGACGCTCCCTCTTTAATATATAAGGTACGCGAAATTAAAGAACCACATTGGGCAACAACGGAACGTCCCAGTTCAAAATGAAGGGTCTGATTTGGGCGCAACTTTAATTTTCTTGCATAAGTGTCAAAGTAGGCCTTGAAGTCGGGGATAGGAACGCGGTTAGGATGTTGATAGTCAACACCCAAGCCACCTCCAACATTAATATTCTCAACACGGATGTGATGGCTTTCCAATTGTATTTGAAGTTCATTAATACGATTGCACAAAGCCTCAAAATCCCCCATGTCAAGAATCTGAGAGCCGATATGGAAATGGAGTCCAACAAAGCAGACATTTTGCATAGCAGAAGCTCGCTCAATGACAGTTTCCATGTCATTCATTGCAATGCCAAATTTGTTTTCAGCCAACCCTGTTGTAATATTAGCATGTGTGTGAGCTCCTACGTTGGGATTAATACGTAGCGCTATACGAGCCACCTTTCCTTTCTTCTCAGCCAATTCGTTAATAACTTCAAGCTCTGGAATACTTTCCACATTAAATGAAAAAATATCATGGTCCAGACCTAAGTTGATTTCCCAATCACTTTTCCCAACTCCAGCAAATACTATCTTGTCTGCCGGGAAACCTGATTTTAAAGCTGCCTCTATTTCACCGCCACTGACACAATCAGCACCTAGCCCAGCTTCACGAATGACGCGGAGAATTCTCGGGTTCGCATTGGCTTTAATAGCATAGTGAACAACAAACTCGTTGTGCTTCTGAATTTCCTCGTTAATGGAACGGAGTGTGGCTCTCAACAACTCCATATCATAATAGTAGTACGGAGTCTGAATTTGTTCCAGCTTATCTATTGGAAAAATACCCTTCATGTTAAGTTTTGTGTTTGTTTTTTGCGTTTATTTGTTGAACAAGTTGTCGCTCAATGATTGCAAAGCACGCTTCTTGTCCTCCTCCTTGATAAGAAATGAGATGTTATAGTTAGAACCGCCATACGAAATCATACGAACAGGAATGTTCTTCATGGCGTCCATAACCATTGTTTCAAAGCCAATGTTTGACCAGTCGAGGTCACCAACAACGCATATGATACACATTCCTGTGTCAACGGTTACAGTTCCGTATTTCTTCAACTCATCAACAATTTCACCCAAATGGGATGAATTATCAATAGACATAGAAACACCAACTTCTGAAGTGCACACCATATCAATAGGAGTCTGGTACGATTCAAATATCTCGAATACTTTACGTAGGAAACCAGTAGCTAACAACATGCGTGAAGATTTTATCTTGATGGCAATGATATTGTCCTTAGCTGCTACAGCCTTAATCTTTCCATACTCCGTCTGGTTAGAAATCGTTGTACCCTCAGCATCTGGCTGCATGGTGTTCAACAATCGGACAGGAATACCTGCATACTTGGCCGGTTGTACACATGTGGGATGCAGAATCTTTGCTCCGAAATAAGCCAACTCTGCAGCTTCTTCGAAATGTAGCTGATGAACGGGTTCTGTTTCCTCAACCACGCGTGGGTCATTGTTATGCATACCATCAATGTCCGTCCATATCTGAATTTCTTCGGCATTCAGAGCTGCACCAATGAGTGATGCCGTATAGTCTGAGCCTCCGCGCTGAAGGTTGTCTATCTCACCATAAGCATTTCGACAAATGAATCCTTGGGTAATATAGACCTGCATACCTTCGTTCTGCTCCATAATGGCATTTAGTTTCTCCTTAATGTAAGTAGGATCAGGCTCGGAATTCTTGTCTGTACGCATAAAGTCTAGAGCATTAAGTAGCGTGGCCTTGATGCCCTGTTCTTTCATGTAATTAACCACCATATTGGTTGACATCATCTCACCTTGCGCAATGATGTTTTTTTCCTCAAAAGATGTAAATAGTTCTTTGGTAAAGGAGCGGAGATAGTTCATTTCCGACTGTATGAATTCGCGTGTCTGAGCCTTCATCTCTTCTGAGGAGTAGAGCTCTTCCACATGTTTCATGTATTTGCGTTCCATCTGGTTGATAACCTCATTGGCACCATCAGGGTTCTTCTTGTAGAGGTAGTCAGAAATTTCGACAAGCGAATTTGTTGTGCCTGACATTGCTGACAACACCACAAAAACAGGCTCACCCGACTTTGTTACTAACTTTGTTACTTCCATCATGCGGCTCGGTGTCCCCACCGATGTTCCGCCAAATTTCATCACTTTCATTGCTATATTAATTTTTACTTTATATTTCTTGTATTACATAGACAGGTCCTCACGTGTAGAATAATCCATCGTACGAACCTCGTTTGCACTGTCTTCTTCTTGATAGAGGGCTATCTTGTTATAATCATTCGTTATCTCTTCCAAATGCTGATCTGCACAGCGATATACAATTCCCGGATATTGTGCCAGTAGGGGTATATTATGAGTTGTCATAATGACTGCTGTACCTGTATGGGTTATTTTACGCAGTAATTGCAAAATATTGGCAGCAGTCTCTGAGTCTAGATTTCCTGTTGGCTCGTCTGCAATAATCACCTTGGGCTTGTTCAAAACAGCACGTGCGATAGCAATGCGTTGCTGTTCACCCCCAGACAATTCATAAGGGAATCGGTCGCTGAAGTCAAGCATATCCACATCTTCCAGTACATCTTTGATGCGTTCCTCTATCTCGTCTTTTTTCTTCCATCCCGTGGCCTTGAGAACAAAAGCCAGATTGTCATGAACGGTACGGTCGCTTAACAGTTGAAAGTCTTGAAAGATGATACCCATCTGTCTCCTTAATGCAGGGATGTATTTGCGCTTCAGTCCACGCAAGTCGTGATTCAAGACAAAAGCATTCTCTGCCTCGTCCACATCCAGTTCAAAATAGAGAGTCTTCAACAGGGTGCTCTTTCCTGCTCCCACACGACCGATGACATAAATAAACTCACCTTCGTCAACATGGAAATCAACCTCTTTCAATACGAGAATATTATCTTTCTGGTAGATATTGGCTTTCTTGTAATCTATAAGCATAATCCAGATGTTTTCAATAATTACTTCATTTTACCAGCAGCCTTGGCCTCACGGCGTTTTTTGTCCCAGTTTGGATCATGACGCTTTCGCAGTTCCAAAGCCACGTCTTCTATTCGCAGTCCTTTTTCTGTCAGCATTACCAATAAGTGATACAACAGGTCGCTGGCCTCGTAAACTAGATTGTCATTAGTGCCATTGGTGGCTTCGATAACCGTTTCCAGTGCTTCTTCACCCACCTTTTGGGCTATTTTGTTGATGCCTTTGGTGAACAGGCTCGTTGTATAGGATCCTTCAGGCATCTCTTGCTTGCGCTTATTGATGAAGTCCTGTAACTCCGTGAGGAAGAGTAGGGGATTACTCTCATTGTCCTCGCCCCAGCAGGTGTCAGTTCCTGTGTGACAGGTCGGTCCTATTGGGTTGACTCGCACCAATAAGGTATCATTGTCGCAATCTATCTTCATATCGACAAGGTTCAGGAAGTGCCCACTCGTTTCTCCTTTAGTCCACAAAGTGTTACGTGTGCGGCTCCAAAAGGTGACGTGCTTGGTAGCGACGGTCTTGTCGTAGGCTTCCTGGTTCATGAAACCCAGCATTAACACGTTCTTTGTGGTGGCATCCTGTATGATGGCGGGTACCAGACCGCCCATTTTTTCAAAATCTATAGTCATAGTCTGACGTTTATTCCTTCGTTGTGTAAATATTTTTTTAATTCAGGTATGGGTATCTCTCCAAAGTGGAACACTGACGCTGCGAGGGCAGCATCGGCATGTCCTTTCGTGAAAACATCGCGGAAATGTTCCTTGCAACCTGCGCCACCACTGGCAATGATGGGTATGGAGAGTGTGTCGGACAGTTCACGCAATGCTTCGTTGGCATAGCCGTTCTTGGTGCCGTCATGGTTCATGGAAGTGAAGAGTATCTCACCGGCACCGCGTTCCTGGGCTTCGTGTGCCCACTCAAAGAGCATACGGTCTGTACGCTCTCGTCCCCCTTTCAAATAACAATGCCAAAGGTTACGGGTGTGTGCACCAGTTGGAAATCCGTCTTCATCCATGCGGGCATCGATGGCTACTACACAAACCTGAGAGCCAAAACGAGTGGCAATTTCGCCGATAAGTTCTGGACGACGGATAGCAGCGCTGTTGATGCTGACCTTGTCGGCACCGGCATAAAGCAATCGCTCTACGTCCTTTAGCTCATTGATGCCTCCACCCACAGTAAATGGGATGTTCAAAGTCTCTGCCACACGGGTCACCATGTCAGTAAATGTCTTGCGACCTTCAAACGAAGCCGTGATGTCTAGAAACACCATTTCGTCAGCTCCCTGCTCTGAATAGGCTTTGCCAAGTTCAACAGGATCACCGGCAGAACGGAGATTGACAAAGTTCGTGCCCTTGACAGTTTCGCCGTCCTTTACGTCTAAACAAGGTATTATTCTTTTTGCCAGTCCCATATTCAATTCAAAATTTGAGGATTTAACCTGATTAGTTCGTGAAGGTCTATTTTCCCTTCGTATATAGCCTTACCAAAGACAACAGCAGGAATACCGGCTGCATCTAGGGCCTTGATATCATCAATAGAGGAAACCCCACCGCTTGCTATCAAATGTAAAGACGGATACTCTTCCATAACACGTTTGTAAAGGTCTATAGCAGGTCCTTGCAGTGTGCCGTCTTTGGATATCTCGGTGCACAAAACGTTCTTTACGCCAGCATCTATATATTTGCGAAGGAATGGCAACAGATCCTCTTGTGAATCTTCTTTCCATCCGTTGATGCTAATTTTCCCATTACGGACGTCCGCACCCAAAATAAGCCGGTCTGTACCATATTCTTTTACCCATTTCATAAACAGATCTGGTTGTGTGACAGCTATTGAACCAATAGTTACCATCTGTGCTCCACAGTCGAAAGCTGTTCGGATGTCCTCGTCCGTCTTAATCCCTCCACCGAAATCAATAGTCAGCTGAGTTTCTGTTGTAATACGATGAAGTACTGAACTATTTACGATATGTTTAGACTTAGCGCCGTCAAGGTCAACTATATGCAGGCGTTTATAGCCAATTCGCTCAAACTCACGAGCCATCTCAAGAGGAGATCCATAAACGGTCTTCTGATCGTAGTCGCCCTTTGTCAGTCGAACACATTGGGCGTCGATAATGTCAATAGCCGGTATCAGTTCTATCATAGTTCCAGAAAATGTTTGATGATTTGTTCGCCTGCTCGTCCGCTTTTTTCTGGATGAAACTGACAGGCATAGAAATTGTCTTTTTGCAGAGCAGCAGAGTAGGGTTGTATGTAGTCTGCTACAGCAGCTGTCTCTGCACAAAGGGGGACATAGTAGCTATGTACGAAATAGACGTATTCATTCTCCGTGAATAAAGGACCTTTCGTGTCGAACAACTTGTTCCAACCCATGCAGGGCACTTTGTCCTCGTGACGGGTAGGGGAGAATCGCTTTACTTGAGCGTCAAAAATACCAATACAGTCCACATCACCTTCTTCGGAATGCTGACAGAGCAGCTGCTGACCAACGCAAATGCCAAATACAGGCTGCTTCAGGTTGCGAATGACCTCATCCAATCGGCGGGCTTTAAGGTATTCCATAGCTCCACGAGCCTCTCCTTGACCTGGGAACAATACGCGGTCAGCCTTCTGCAACAGTTCCACATCATCTGTCAGCACAGGTTCTACACCTAGTCGTCTGAGTGCATTAACCACCGAGTAGATATTACCTGCATTATATTTAACGATTGCGACGTTCATATTCTTTTAACTGAAGATAACCGTTTTGTTCTTGTAAGTCAGGATTTTACGCTGAATATGCTTTGACACAGCATGTGAAAGCACTATTTTCTCCAAATCTTTGCCTTTCAACACTAATGACTCAGGAGTGTCCTTATGACTGATACGTGTCACATCCTGTTCTATAATTGGACCGGCATCCAGTTCTGCAGTCACATAATGGCTCGTAGCACCGATGATCTTTACACCACGCTCCCATGCTTGGTGATAGGGCTTTGCTCCAATAAAGGCAGGCAAGAACGAGTGGTGTATATTAATAATATGGTGAGGATAAGCTTCTATCATCTCGTCAGAAATGATTTGCATATAACGAGCCAGGACAATAAAAGAAATATCTTCCTTCTTCAAAAGATCCATTTCGGCTTGTTCTACTTCATGCTTGTTGGAGTGATCTTTTTTAATACTCCAAACGTAGAATGGGATGCCAAATTGTTCAGCCACATAGCGCAAATCTTCATGATTTGACACAATACAGGGAATATCACAGTTGAATTCTCCAGCTTTCCATCGTGCCAGCAAGTCATAGAGACAGTGGCTCATTTTTGACACGAAAATAGCCATTCTAGGACGTTTGTCACTATAATACAAGCTGAATTTCATTTGATAACGCTGTGCATAAAGCGTGGTAATATAATCGTAAAGCTTGTCGCGAGGAATCAGAAAACCTTCAAGTTCCCATTCTATGCGCATAAAAAACATTCCGTCTTGTTTATCTACATATTGGTCAAGATAAACGATATTACCTTTGTTATCTGTGATAAATCGAGTTACTTCCGATATAATACCTTGTTGGTCAGGACAATGTAGAAGCAGTATTGCTGTTGGTTTCATAATTTATTGTACGTGTCTGTGTGTACTTATTTATAAATATTTTGCAAAGTTACGAATATTATTTGAAACTACCAAATTTTTCTTGATTTTAAATTTGAAAATAATCAGCATTATGATAAATAGAAATAATACTCTATTCTTAATCTCAGAATTCCCTATTTAATTAAATTTGAAATTTTGGAAATTTTAAAATAATATTGTATCTTTGCATCGAAAGTCGAAATTATATTTTGTAATTCAAAAAATAAATTAAAATTAAACTTAAACTAAAAATAATAATATGCTGAAAGATTTTAATTTCTATGCACCGACTCGTGTGGTGTTTGGTCGAGAGTCTGAAAATAAAATTGGGCAGTTAGCTAAAGACTATGGTGCAAATCGTGTGCTTATTCATTATGGTGGCGGTTCTGCAGAACGTTCTGGTTTGCTAAACGTCGTTCGTCAACAACTGGCTGACGTAGGAATTCATTTTGTTGAACTTGGTGGTGTTGTTCCCAATCCGCTCTTATCGAAGGTTTATGAAGGCATTGAACTCTGTCGTTGTGAAAATGTTGATTTTATCCTGGCTGTTGGCGGCGGAAGCGTTATTGACTCTTCGAAGGCTATAGGCTACGGAGTGCCTTATTCTGGCGATGTATGGGATTTCTGGTGTGGAAAAACGCCAGAAAAATGCTTGCCCATTGGAGCCGTTCTAACGATTCCGGCAGCAGGTTCGGAAATGTCTTCGAGTTGTGTGATAACCAAAGATGAAGGCTTGCTGAAACGTGGTGTAAACAGTGATCTTTGTCGTTGTAAGTTCGCTGTGATGAATCCAGAGCGCACTTATACACTTCCATCTTACCAGACTGCTGCTGGTGCTACCGATATCATGATGCACACCATGGAGCGCTATTTCTCAAAATACGAAGACATGACCCTTACGGATGCCATTGCCGAAGCTTTGTTGCGCACCGTGAAGGATTCGGCATTGGTGGTGATGCAGCATCCCGAAGACTACCGTAATCGTGCACAAATAATGTGGGCTGGCTCACTGGCACACAATGATTTGACGGAATGTGGCACGGAAAAAGATTTTGCCACCCACCGACTGGAACACGAATTAAGCGCCTTGTTTGGCGTAACTCATGGTGCAGGACTAGCCGCATTATGGCCTTCATGGGCTCGTTTTGTGAAGCATCGCCATTTGAGCCGTTTTGTACAGTTTGCAGTTAATGTGATGGGTGTTGAGAATGACTTCTCTCATCCCGATGAAACGGCAGAAAAGGGAATTGCTGCCTTGGAAGATTTCTATCGCAAGATTGGTATGCCAACAAATATTCACGAACTGTTAGGACGTGAAATAACTGACGATGAAATCGACATTTTAGTAGAAAAATGCTCTCGCGGGGGGACTATCACATTAGGCGCAATGGAGGTGATAGACCAACAGGCTATGCGAGAAATATACCAGATGGCAAAATAAAAACTATGTTAAATTCAGAGTAGGGGTTCTCCCCTACTCGTCTTTTAGTGTTGGTAGTGAGAGATGGTAGCGAACTGCCAGAAATCGTATTATGCAAGTAACCAAAAACGACGCTATTACTGTTGCTTCAATAGGTACATTACAAAAATCTAAGAACCAATAAGTTACACCACCTAGTACGGCTGCCATTGCATAGATTTCCCGTTGAAAAATTACGGGCTCATTATTGAGCAAGATGTCACGGATGACACCACCGGCAGAACCAGTAATACAGCCCATGATAATCGCGACCCAATACGGTTGTCCAAACAACAGCGACTTCTGAATTCCTGCAATAGTAAACAATGCAAGACCTAAAGTGTCAAACACAAACCATGTGTTTCGTAATCCTTCCATGTGCTTGGCAAAAACAATGACAAACAACAAGGCTAATGCCGTACATATCATGTAAAAAGGATTAGTCATCCAAAATGGTGTGGCTCCCAACATTACATCACGGATGGTTCCGCCACCAATAGCAACAGCAATGCCGCACACGTAACCGCCAAACCAGTCGAAATGCTTGGCTGCAGCGTGGCGAATACCAGAAATGGCAAAGGCAAAGGTGCCTAAAAACTCAATGATTTGTTGGATAATATCTTCGTACTCCATTATTCTCTCTTAACTTTTCACTCTTCCGCTCGACCTTTGTCGCTTCGTACCGTTAGGTCGAAGAATTTTCACTAGCGAAACGCTCTCCCCAATAATTCACCATGCGTTCATACAACTTCTGTTCGGCTGGCGAATGTTGTCCGTACCACAACCGTTCCTGCTGTAAGGCGTCTGGCATATATTGTTGTGGCGTAAAGTGTCCTGCATAATTATGTGGATACTGATATCCGTCGCTATAGCCCAAATCCTTCATCAATGAGGTGGGAGCATTGCGAAGATGTAAAGGAACAGGCTGGTTTCCCGTATTTTTTACCAATTCCAACGCAGAGTCGATCCCAAGATAAGCGGAATTGCTCTTTGGTGAAGTAGCAAGGTAAACGGCGCATTCCGCAAGCGGAATACGGCCTTCAGGCCATCCTATTTTCATCACAGCATCAAAGGCAGCATTAGCCAGCAGCAAGGCATTAGGGTTAGCCAATCCAATATCCTCAGCAGCCGAAATAACCATGCGTCGAGCTATAAATTGTGGATCTTCCCCACCCTCTATCATGCGAGCCATCCAGTAGAGGGCTGCATCAGGGTCAGAACCGCGAATACTCTTGATAAATGCTGAAATAATATCATAGTGCATCTCGCCGTCTTTGTCGTATGCCAACGGATTCTGTTGCAGACACTCTTCTACGATGGAATCGGTTATTTCAATCGCATCGTTTGTTGAAGATTCAACAATTAATTCTAAGATATTCAGCAACTTACGAGCATCTCCGCCACTATACCGCAAAATAGCGGATGTCTCCTTTAAGTTGATTTTGCGCTCTTTCAGAATGATGTCTCTCGTGATGGCTTTATGCAGCAATTCTTCCAAATCATCCTTTTCCAACGATTTCAACACATAGAGCTGACAACGAGAAAGTAGTGGGCGAATAACTTCAAAAGAAGGATTTTCCGTCGTTGCACCAATCAGTGTGACTATGCCTTTTTCAACAGCACCTAGGAGTGAATCTTGCTGAGACTTGGAAAAACGGTGTATCTCATCAATAAAAAGTATAGGGGAGGCTTCGTTGAAGAATCTGCCTTTTTGAGCTCGTTCTATCACGTCTCGGACATCCTTTACTCCGCTGGTTACGGCAGAAAGTGTGAAGAACGGAACTTTCAGCCGATTGGCAATAATCTGTGCTAGAGTGGTTTTTCCGACCCCCGGAGGTCCCCATAAAATAAAAGAGGTGATGCGCCCAGCTTCAATCATCTTGCGCAACACGGCACCTTCACCTACTAAATGCTTCTGCCCGATGTAGTCATCAAGCGAGCGAGGACGTAGTCTTTCTGCTAATGGTTCTGACATAACAGCCGCAAAGGTAGTGCATTTTAGATAAATCACAAAAAAAGTCAGCAAAAAACTTGTAAATAGCAAATAAAGTATGTACATTTGCATGCAAATAAACTAATTCAAAGATTTCATTATGGCGAAAGAAACGACAAGTAACAAAGCGCTAAGCCTAAAGGCACTGACAAAGAGTACTGTTTGGGATGTTCAGGAAAACGATATTTTCCGTATCCTGGATGCTATGGAAAAAGACTCTGAACTGAAGGATAATTTACGACATTATGCTGACATTATCAGAAGTGCTTTTATGATAGAAGAAGTAAAGGATGATAGTAAGCCCGTCTTGGACAAATACGCCAAGCAGGGGTATAAGGTTGGAACCATCAAGTTGGGCGATGACAAGAAAGTGACATGGGCCATCAAAAAGCGTCCTATCATGCGTGTTACAGACCTGACTTATGAGAACATCCGCCATATTACAGCGGCAAAACTTATTGAGGTGCTCGACAGGAACTTCGGAGGTGGATGGGACTCTCTTTCCCAGTCTATCCAAGATATTATAGAAAGTGGGTTTGACATTTCTACCACAACGCTTCCCAAAGATCGCCTGCATAAGAAAGGAGGCATGTACGAAAAGAAAGTTGCCGATGGTTATGAAGTCTTGGAAGTTGCCAAGGGAACATGGGTCGAGGCTATTTTCGCTAAGCTGAAACCCGAGACCATCAAGCCACGCATGAAATTTGACGATGCCAAGGATGTTGATGATGAGGACGAGGACGAGGACGCTGAATTGCCCATCGACGACTACAACAAGCCCGACGAGGACGATGTGGAATTGGAAGAGCCCAATGATGACGATATCAACGAGAACAACTATCGTACCACATTTGATATCACAACAGATACCGACGAGGATGCCGAAAGCCTCTCTGACTATATTGCCGACGAGTAATTCCGGACTCCCCTATCTTACCGATAACCTTTTCTAAAACCTAAATATTTATGATTATTCCAAGTGTATTCTGGCTTGTGCCCATTGCTTCTGTTGTAGCGTTGGGCATGGCCTTTTTCTTTTTCCGTCAGATGATGGGAGAAGATGAGGGAACTCCTCGTATGCGTGAAATCGCGCTTTATGTGCGCAAGGGTGCTATGGCCTATCTGTGGCAACAGTACAAGGTCGTGGGCATTGTGTTTATAGTCCTTTGCGCTCTGTTTGCATTCATGGCCTATGGCCTAAACGTACAAAACCGATGGGTTCCTTTTGCTTTCCTGACGGGTGGTTTGTTCTCAGGTCTGGCTGGTTTCTTCGGCATGAAGACGGCTACCTATGCCTCTGCCCGTACCGCTAATGCTGCTCGCCAGAGTCTGAACAATGGTCTGAAGGTAGCCTTCCGATCTGGTGCCGTCATGGGTCTCACCGTCGTTGGCCTCGGTCTGCTCGACATTGCCATCTGGTTCATTGTCCTTAACCGTTTCGATTCCGATGGACTTATCTCCATCACCACTACGATGCTTACCTTCGGTATGGGTGCTTCTACACAGGCTCTCTTTGCACGTGTTGGCGGAGGTATCTATACTAAGGCAGCCGATGTTGGTGCCGACATCGTGGGTAAGGTAGAGGCTGACATCCCAGAGGACGATCCCCGTAATCCGGCAACCATAGCCGATAATGTAGGTGACAACGTCGGCGACGTTGCAGGTATGGGTGCAGACCTCTATGAGTCATACTGCGGCTCCGTACTCTCCACGGCGGCCTTAGGAGCAGCTGCTTTTGCTACGGTAGGTGGTGACATCCAGCTCAAGGCCGTCATTGCTCCTATGCTGATTGCTGCGGTAGGCGTATTCCTGTCACTTATTGGCATCTTCCTCGTTCGAACCAAGGAGGGCGCCACCATGCGCGACCTGCTGAAATCTCTCTCATTGGGTACCAATGTCAGTGCCGTACTCATTGCCGTTGCCACCTTTGCCATCCTCTACCTGCTGGGCATCGAGAATTGGTTGTGGTTGTCGTGCAGCGTTATCACGGGTCTGGTGGCTGGTGTTATCATCGGACAGGCTACCGAGTACTACACCTCTCACTCCTACAAACCCACCCAGAAGATTTCTGAAGCAGGTTTGACGGGTTCTGCCACTGTTATTATAAAAGGTATAGGAACAGGTATGATTTCCACCTGCATCCCCGTTATTACCATCGGGGTAGCCATCATCCTTAGTTTCGGCTTTGCCAACGGCTTCGACCTCTCTATGTCTTCGCAGAGCCTTGCAAACGGACTCTATGGCATTGGCATCGCTGCCGTGGGTATGCTTTCTACGCTGGGCATCACACTGGCAACCGACGCCTACGGACCTATTGCCGACAATGCTGGCGGTAATGCTGAGATGTCTGAACTGGGCGAAGAAGTTCGCCATCGTACAGATGCTCTTGACGCACTGGGCAACACCACCGCCGCTACGGGTAAGGGCTTTGCCATTGGTTCTGCAGCCCTCACTGCATTGGCTCTCCTTGCCTCCTATATCGAGGAAATCAAGATTGCCATGAGTCGTGCCGGTGTTATGATGGAGAATGTTAAAGGCGAGGTAATCAGTGCCTCTCAGGCCACCATCCCCGACTTCATGAACTATTTCCAGGTAAATCTGATGAACCCGAAGGTTCTAGTAGGTGCCTTTATCGGTGGAATGGCAGCATTCTTGTTCTGTGGACTCACTATGGAAGCCGTGGGACGTGCTGCTCAGAAGATGGTGGAAGAGGTGCGTCGCCAATTCCGTGAGATTGCAGGCATCCTCGAAGGAAAAGCTACACCCGATTACGGCTCTTGCGTTGAAATATCCACCCGTGCCGCTCAGCACGAGATGATTTTCCCGTCACTCCTTGCTATTGCTATACCTATCATCGTCGGTCTGGTACTTGGTGTTGCTGGTGTACTAGGTCTTCTCGTTGGCGGACTCACCTGTGGTTTCACCCTCGCCGTCTTCATGGCCAATGCTGGAGGTGCGTGGGACAATGCCAAGAAAATGGTTGAAGAAGGCAACTTTGGCGGTAAGGGCTCCTTTGCCCATAAGGCAACTATCGTGGGCGATACTGTTGGCGATCCTTTCAAGGATACCTCTGGTCCATCGCTCAACATCCTCATCAAGCTTATGTCTATGGTTAGCATTGTGATGGCAGGACTCACCGTTTTGTTCATCTGACACGCTCTCCTATTCTGCACCAAAAGGCTCATTTCTTCGGGATTTGAGCCTTTTTCTATCTTTTTTTGAAAAAAATCCCCAAAAAGTTTGGTGGATTCAAAAATACTCCGTACCTTTGCACCCGCAATTCAGCAAGAGAGTTGAATTTAGGAACAAACATGATGCACCCGTAGCTCAGTTGGTAGAGCACCTGACTCTTAATCAGGGTGTCCAGGGTTCGAGCCCCTGCGGGTGTACAAAAGGCAATAAAGCGATGAACAAACAAAGTTCATCGCTTTTGCTTTTGAATAGCAGAAAGAGCATTGAACAACTGAATTACTCTATTACAAAGCAGCAGCGTGCTTCACAGCAGCACCGAGTCCGATATCTCGCCAGTGGGCGGTACGATGAATCCCGCCGTTGCCAGAGCCACACCAGCCAGTAGCATGGCGATGGCCGAGTAGATTTGAACGTCCGTTCGAGTTTCTTTGGTCAAATAGCGATTAATATAATTTCTGAGGCAATGGTACTTGATGTCATTCTATCTTAAAAAGACATAAAAACTGTGGCATTCTGCTAGCTTATTCGTACCTTTGCATGAAATATTATTTTCATGAAATACGTAAAACTGTTTTTCCGCCTGCTGTTAGGAACTTTTATGACCTATGCAGGCTTCAGTCATCTGACGTTCAACCGTCAGGAGTTCGTGGCGCAGGTGCCCATCTGGTTGCAGTTCAGCCCAGAGTTTACCGACTTTGTCGTGTTGGCCTCGGGAGTTGTTGAGATAGCCTTGGGCTTGGGCATCATCCTGCTTGTTGCCAACAAAAGAGCCATCGCCGGAGCGTTGTTAGGCCTCTTTTATATCGCCATCTTCCCCGGCAACATCAACCAGTATGTGAACCACATCGACGCCTTTGGTCTCAATACCGACCAGGCCCGTCTGATTCGTCTGTTCTTCCAGCCCGTGCTTATCTTCTTAGCTCTCTGGACCACTGGCGGCTGGAAGTACTGGAAACTTTGGGCAAAAGGAAAGTTTAAGGAGTAGAATTTCAGAAAGATGTTAGAGCATATTGTAGAATTCACGGCATGGCCGATACTTACCGGCATTTTGATAGGCTATGTTTCCAACCGCATTATGAGCGGTGAAGGCAAGGGCTGTTGCGTGAGTTTGAAAAGAGAATGAAAGAACGATGAAGTGGACTGTATTATCTGATAATCGAAGTAGTGACAGTCGGCTATCTACAGAGCATGGGCTGTCAATTTTCCTGCAAACAGAGCGGCATAAGATCCTGCTTGATACAGGAGCAAGTGATGTGTTTGTCAGAAACGCAGAGCAGCTGGGCATTGCTCTCAGCGATGTAAACTATGTCTTTATTTCTCACGGACATAGCGACCATGCTGGCGGCTTACGGTACTTCTTGGAACATAATCAGAAGGCTCAGATTATCGTCTCGAGAGATGCCATGAGCGGAACGTTTTTTTCTAAACGAGGGAATCTGCATAGTATTACCACAGAGTGGCCTGAGATAGACGAAGACAGACTTGTCTTGATAGACCAGGCCAGCGAGACCGTCGAAGGTCTTCATGTAATTGCCCATATCCCACAGACAAATCCTATGCCCAAGGGAAATCAGAATCTCTATGTTCAGGACACTAATGGAGATTATATCCACGACGATTTCCGTCATGAGTTGGCTCTGTATATCGATGGCCTGCTATTCACGGGCTGTGCTCATAGCGGACTGGAGAATATTCTGTCCGCATGTCCTTGGCCAGTTCATACCGTTGTAGGTGGTTTCCACTTACTCGACGGACAAGAGACGGATGACGAAATAAAAGCCTTGTCTCAAAGGCTGAAAGCAAAGTACCCGGAAACACAGTTCTACACCAGCCATTGCACAGGTGACCATGTGTTTGAGGTAATGAAAGACGTGATGGGCGATCAATTACAGTCTTTTAGATGTGGAACTATAATAGCATAGAATGAAATAGAAGGTATCTTACAACTTATAGAATAAATGATTATGGAACAGAAAAAGAACTTCCATCGCCACTTTGCGACACCAGGAGTAAACCTCTATTGGATTATCATCGCGTATATCATCGTCGGATGGTTCTATCCTGTAGTGGGACTCATCGCACTCATTTGCATGATTGGTCCCGTGATGACTAGCATTTGGAAAGGG
>CACXSA010000041.1 GCA_902770195.1 uncultured Prevotellaceae bacterium | reverse complement strand
AATTAGTTTTCTAAGCGCAAAGATAATAAATAATTATGAATTATGAATTATAAATTATGAATTATTTTATACCTTTGCACCCATGAATCCAAGAATACTGATTACAGGAGCCAGTGGTTTCATCGGTTCCTTCATCGTAGAAGAGGCGCTCAACAGAGGCTTTGAGACATGGGCAGCAGTACGCAAAAGCAGTTCCAGAGAGTTCTTGAAAGACGAGCGGATCCACTTCATTGAACTGAACCTCTCGTCGGAGGAACAGCTGAAAAAACAACTGAAGGATATCCAGTTCGACTATGTGGTACATGCCGCAGGAGTCACCAAATGTCTGCATAAGGAAGAATTCTTCTGCATCAATACCGAAGGTACGAAAAATCTGGTGCGTGCCCTGCTGGACTTACAAATGCCCCTAAAGCGTTTTGTCTATATCAGTTCGCTGAGCATTATGGGTGCCATTCGCGAGAAACAGCCTTATCAGGAGATTCGGGAGCGCGACAAGGCACAACCCAACACTGCATACGGTAAGAGCAAGTTGGAGGCCGAGCAATGGCTCAATTCTTTAAATGAGAAATTGCTTCCGTATGTAATCCTTAGGCCCACAGGCGTCTATGGTCCGCGCGAGCGCGACTACTTCATGATAGCCAAGAGCATCAAGGCACATACCGACTTTGCTGTAGGATTCAAACAGCAGGACATCACCTTCGTCTATGTTACCGACGTAGTGCAAGCAGTTTTCCTTGCCTTGGAAAAAGGAGAGACTGGGCGTTGCTACTTCTTGAGCGATGGGGAGGTCTATCAGTCGAGCACCTTTAGCGACCTTATCCGCAAAGAACTGGGCAACCCATGGTGGATTCGCATTACAGCCCCCTTATGGCTATTGCGCATCATCACGTTCTGCGGAGAATACATTGGTCACATGACAGGCAAAGTAACTGCCCTGAACAACGACAAATACAACATCATGAAGCAACGCAACTGGCGTTGCGACATCACCCCTGCTCGTCAGGAACTGGGTTACGATCCCAAAGTCAAGTTAGAAGAAGGCGTGAGGAAAAGCATTGCCTGGTATAAGAAAAACAAATGGCTGTAACGGTCTTTTACCCTTAAGAAAGAGAACAGTGAAGAAAGCAAGTTTATTCACATTGGACAAGAAGCCCAAACGCGGTCTATTAGCTGCCGAATGGGTCATTATGGGGTATCTGGCGTTCACCCTGCTGATGATGGTTTTCATGTGGCCCAGACTGATTAGTCCTGAGACCATGCTGTTGGAAAGATGCCGCTATGTCGTAGTCACATTTGGTATGTGGGCACTATATCGTGCGGTGCCATGCAGACTTACAATACTGGCTCGCATCGCTGTACAGCTAGGATTCCTCGGTTGGTGGTATGCTGACACATTTGAACTAAACCGTTTACTCCCTAACCTAGATCATGTATTTGCATCCTGGGAACAAAGCCTCTTTAACTGCCAGCCCTCACTGCTCTTTTCACAAGCCATACCCGATGGTTGGTTTTCAGAGTTAATGTGTTTGGGATATGTAAGTTACTTCCCATTGATTGCAACAGTTACGATATACTATTTCATTCAACGATATCAGGAGTTCGAGATGGCCACATTTGTCATCCTGACATCTTTCTTCGCCTATTATATCATCTTTATACTACTCCCCGTTACCGGTCCTCAGTTCTACTATCTGGCTGTGGGTACTGAAAACATTGCCGCAGGCACCTTCCCCAACATAGGCAACTGGTTTATGACACACTCAGAACGGATGGCGGCTCCAGGATGGACAGATGGTTTCTTCTACCATCTGCTGGAAATCGCCCACAACACCGGTGAACGCCCGACAGCAGCCTTCCCCAGCAGTCATGTCGGCATCACCACTGTGCTGATACTGTTAGCTTTACGAACCCGTAGCCGTTGGCTGGTTCTGTTCATACTACCCTTTTTTATATTGATGTGCCTTGCAACGGTCTATATCCATGCCCATTATGCTATTGACGTATTAGCAGGACTGGCAACAGGCATCTTATTCTACTACGCCTCATGCGCTCTTTACAAACGGATATAAAGATATTAAACATTTATTTTTAAGATTTTTGGCTGAAAATTTGGTTGATTAAGAAATAATACCTACCTTTGCAAACGATAAAAAGACATAAGAGATTCAGGGATTCCGACAAAACGAGGGTCGGAATTCTTTTATTTTTTACGTCTGCTGAAATTTTCTGAAAAGAATAACTAAAAAATAAGATTATGGCATACATGTCACAAGAAGGCTATGATAAGCTCATAGCAGAACTTCACCGCTTAGAAGCGGTTGAACGCCCCAAAGCTTCTGCAGCCATTGCCGAAGCCCGAGAGAAGGGAGATTTGAGTGAGAATAGTGAGTACGATGCTGCGAAAGAGGCTCAGGCTCATCTGGAGGACAAGATCAACCGTCTGAAAGCTACCATTTCAGAAGCGAAGATTGTAGATACCTCCCGTCTGAGCACCGATTGCGTTCAGATTCTGACAAAGGTTGAGATGACCAATCTGACTACCAAGACCAAGATGTCATATACCATCGTCAGTGAGAACGAGGCAGACCTGCGTGCAGGCAAAATCTCTATTAAGACCCCCATTGCACAGGGTCTGCTGGGTAAGAAGGTGGGCGACGAGGTAGAGATTACCATTCCCCGTGGCACCATCAAACTACGTATTGATAATATCAGCATTGCTTAAATAGTAAATTGTCAAATAGTCAAATACTAAGATGGATATTTTCAGTAAGATTGCTGCTGGTGAGATTCCCAGCTACAAGTGTGCAGAGAACGACGAGTTCTATGCCTTTCTAGACATCAATCCCTTGGTCAAAGGTCACACCCTGGTGATTCCCCGTCGTGAGGTTGATTATTTCTTCGACATGGACGATGACGAGCTGGCTCGTTACCAGAAATTCGCAAAGCGTGTGGCCATTGCCATCAAGAAGGCTTTTCCTTGCAAGAAAGTAGCCCAGGTGGTACTTGGCTTGGAAGTGGCTCATGCTCATATTCATCTCATTCCCATGCAGAGTGAGGCTGATGCCGATTTCCGCCGCGAGAAGCTGAAACTCACCGAAGAGGAATTTAAGGAGATTGCTGGCAAGATCCAAAAGGCATTTGTATGATACTATTGAGTTTTGATACAGAGGAGTTCGATGTCCCTCGTGAACACGGGGTAGATTTCTCGCTGGAAGAAGGCATGAAGGTGTCAATAGAAGGCACCAACCGTATTCTCGACGTACTGAAGCAGAACGGTGTGAAGGCCACCTTCTTCTGTACGGGCAACTTCGCCGAGAACGCCCCGGAAGTGATGCGGCGCATCATGGACGAGGGACATGAAGTGGCTTGTCATGGTGTTGACCATTGGCTACCCAAGGCGACCGACTTCGCTGTATCAAAACAAATCGTAGAACGCGTAACGGGGCAACAAGTCTATGGCTATCGCCAACCTCGTATGTTCCCTGTCAGTGACAGCGAGATAGAGAAGGCTGGCTATCGTTATAACTCCTCTCTGAACCCCGCCTTCATCCCTGGACGCTATATGCACCTGACAGCTCCCCGTACCTGGTTTATGAAAGGAGACGTGATGCAGATTCCTGCTTCCGTCACACCACTCATCCGCTTTCCGCTATTCTGGTTAGCATTGCACAACCTGCCGGAAAGTCTTTATCACAGGCTCGTTAATCGCACCCTGAAGCACGACGGCTATTTTGTCACCTACTTTCACCCATGGGAATTCTATGACCTCAAGGAGCACCCTGAGTTCAAGATGCCTTTCATCATCAAGAACCATAGCGGACGCCAGATGATGCAACGTCTTGACAACCTTATCAAGATGCTGAAAGGCTGCAATCACGAGTTTATCACCTTTACCGAATTTGTCAATCGTCAACACGTATGATTAAACTTGCCACCGTTTCACCATGCTATAACGAAGAAGAGGTTCTCTGCCATTCCGTGGAGCGCCTTACAAGCTTGTTTGAAGGCATGATAGCTGAGGGGCTTATATCAAGCGACAGCATGATGGTGTTTGTCAACGACGGAAGCCGGGACCGCACATGGGAAATCATTCGTGAACTGCATCAGAAAAACAAATTCGTACGTGGCATCAACCTCGCCCGTAACGTAGGTCATCAAAATGCCATTATGGCTGGTATGATGACTGCCAAGGACTGGGCAGATGCTGTTATTACCATCGACGCCGACTTACAGGATGATATCGAATGCATTCCCCAAATGGTCAAGCACTTTGAAGAGGGTAACGATATTGTTTATGGTGTGAAGGTTTCTCGTCAGGCAGACCCCCTGATGAAGCGCATGACTGCACAGGCTTTCTATAAGATGCAAAGCTCGATGGGTGTCGAAAGCGTGTATAACCATGCCGATTTCCGACTGATGAGCAAGCGCTCACTGGATATGTTAGCCACTTATAAAGAACATAACCTCTATCTGCGTGGATTGATTCCACAGATAGGTCTGCAGACAACCACCGTTGACGATGTCATCAGTGAACGCTATGCCGGTTCCTCAAAATACACGCTCAGCAAAATGTTGAAACTTGCCCTGAATGGTATCACAGCCTTCAGCGTAAAACCCATGTATGCCATTCTATATTTGGGTATCATATTCCTGTTAATTGCTTTCGGCATTGGCATCTACGTAACCCACGCCTTGATTACAGGCACCGCCGTGCCTGGCTGGTCATCACTCATCCTCAGCATTTGGCTGGTTGGTGGCTTCTTCCTCATCTCCTTGGGCATTATGGGGGTTTACATCGGTAACATTTATGCTGAAGTTAAACGTCGTCCACTTTATCATATTGCAGAAATATTGTCATGACAGCGCGTATGACAATGGGAAAGCGTTATTTGCCTTATTTGTTTTTCACAAACACAAATCGCAAAACAAAAAACTGAACGATCATAGCTATTCCCATTACAAAAAATGGAATTATAAGTTTATGAACGCCCATCCATAGGAATATGTTAAAGAGCACTACATGCAACCCGAAGTTTAAAGCATGAGAACCTGAGAAGCCAATAAATCGCTTCCAGGTAGGCTTCTTCCGAAAAGTAAAATAGCAAGTAAGAAAGAAATTATTAACGAAACTAATCAGATACCCGGCAATATAAGCTGCATTGGCAGCGAAGAAGAACAACAATAAATAATATATCGCATAATGAATCGCTGCTGACAGCCCTCCATTCAATACGAAACGCACAAATTGCATAAACTTCGCATTATGCAACAATTTCTCTATTTTAGGGTATCGGCTATCCATAATCGACGCCAAAGTTACTAAATAATTATGAATTATGCATTATTAATTATGAATTATTTTGTACCTTTGCATGCAAAATATATTAATTGTCATGATGGATTTATCAATTGTATCACCTGTATATCACGGTGAGGGGATGCTTGATGAGCTGGTAAAGCGTATTCATGCTGCCATACAACCATTGACTAACAATTATGAAATTATATTGGTTAATGACTGCTCACCAGATGATTCATGGAATAAGATTAAAAATATCTGTGCTAATGACAAAAAAGTAAAAGGCATTGACCTTAGCCGTAATTTCGGACAGCCTTATGCTATTACGGCAGGTTTAACCTATGCCAAAGGCGACTATGTTGCTGTCATTGACTGTGATTTGCAGAACAAGCCTGAAGACCTGCCTAAAATGTATCAGAAAGCTTTGGAAGGCTATGATGTAGTCAGTGCCCGCAGGGTTGTTCGCGACGACACGTTTCTGAAACGTATGTCCTCCACTGTTTTTCACAATGTTTATGACTTCTTGAGCGGTTTTGAAACAGACAAGGCCATCGCGGAATTCGGTATATATAGTCAGAAGATTGTGAAGGTTTATTGCAGCATTCCCGAATATTCCCGCTCATTTGTAGAGCTCATCCACACGTTAGGATTTAAAAAAACTGCTGTGGACGTTTATCATGATCATCGTCTGGAAGGTAAGAGTTCATACAATCTAAAACGTTTGTTGACACTCTCGTACAATAGTATTATTTCCAACAGCAACCGCCCCCTCTATTTGGCTGTCACATTAGGACTCATCATGTCAGTTCTCTCGTTTTTGATGGCTATCTATAATGTCTTTGCCAAGCTTTTAGGGATGATTGAGGTGGCAGGCTATTCCTCTACGATTTTCTCGATTTGGTTTGTCGGTGGACTACTTTTATTTATGATGGGCATTCTGGGACTATATATCGGTAAGATATTTGATCAGGTAAAAGGGCGCCCTGTATTTATTGTCAGCGAAACGCTAAATATCTAACAGCTAATAGAATATGATACCCTTCAACAAGCCCTATTGTTCAGGACGTGAGCTCAGCTACATCAAGGAGGTGTGCCGCTCTACGACCATGTCTGGCAATGGAGACTTCACTAAGCTATGTCATGGCTTTTTCGAGAAACGCTATGATTTCAAGAAGTGTCTGTTGTGCACTTCTGGAACCGATGCCCTTGAGATGTGCGCTATGCTTTGTGACTTGAAACCTGGAGATGAAGTTATTGTTCCTTCCTATACTTTTGTATCATCAGCTATAGCTTTCATCCGTGAAGGAGCAAAAATACGTTTTGCGGATAGTGGTCATGATAATCCCAACATCACAGCAGAACAGATAGAGTCCCTTATCAACGAACAAACCAAAGTCATCGTTGTGGTTCACTATGCAGGTGTTGCATGTGATATGGATGCCATCATGTCGCTTGCCCAAAAGTACAATCTGCTTGTGGTTGAGGATGCTGCTCACTCTATTGACTCCTACTACAAAGGACGTCCCTTGGGGAGTATTGGTCACATGGCAGCTTTCTCGTTCCACGAAACAAAAAACATCAATTGTGGAGAAGGAGGAATGTTCGTTGCAAACGACAGTCGTTTTATACGCCGTGCAGAAATTATCTGGGAAAAAGGAACCAATCGCGCAGAATTCTATCGTGGAATGGTGAATAAATACGGTTGGTGCGACGTCGGCTCTTCTTTCCTGCCATCTGAATTCAACGCAGCCTATTTATGGGCACAACTAGAGCAATTAGAAGACATTCAGGGCAAGCGCCGCCATATTTGGGAGCTTTACGATAAAGCCTTACGCGAACACATTGGAAGTGGTATTTTCCTACCCGACCTTCCCGCTTATGCCACCAACAACTATCATATGTATTATCTGCTCTGCCCATCATTAGAGGTACGTACTAAACTGATGAATTACCTGAAGAACAATGGTGTTCAGACTACTTTCCATTATTTACCACTACATTCTAGCAAGTATTATGAAGGAAAGCATGATGGTCGTGTTCTACCTAACTGCGATCGATATGCAGACACGTTATTACGCCTGCCATTATTCTATGAACTGACAGACGAAGAGATAGACAGAATCACCAAACTATTGCTGGCATTTAAATTCTGATAAAGTCAATGAAGAAAATAGCAAATGCACTGAAGTGGTTTTTCAGTAATCCCACCTGTGTCTTCCTCCTAGGATTGGCCATTGTCTTGTTAGCCACTACACTCGAAGTCGTTCGAGGACGTAACACCAACTACTTTGACTATCAAGACTCCACCCGAATGTTCTGGGAAGGACTGAGTCCCTACAACCTGGAATACGCCCAGGCGCATAGTATCTATTTTCTCTATAGTCCTGTCTTTAGCGTTATCTTTGCCCCTATATTCTACCTTCCCTGGTGGTTAGGTCCTTACGTATGGAATCTTGGTAACTATGCTCTTTTCACGCTAGCCATCAAGACGCTTCCCAAGCAGTTGGCTCCCTATAGGCACTGGATTTTCTTATTCCTTCTTTCTGTTGTCTTACAAACCATTTTTTGTTATCAGCACAACATCATTGTTGCATACATCTATATTTTTGCTTTCACGTTACTTGAACGCGGCAAAGGATTCTGGGCCGTATTGCTTATCATGCTCTCTGCAACGACAAAGGTGTATGGAGCAGCCGAACTGGCCATCCTTCTCTGCTATCCTAAAATGTGGCGTAACTTTGGCTATGCCATCCTTTGCGGAACAGCACTTATCCTGCTTCCTGCTATTAATACTGCTTTTGACAACGTCTTTGTGCTGTATCAGGAAATGTTCGACATGATAGCCAGTCACCATAGCGATTCCGACTTCATCGGCATCCTTTTTGCACGAGGACTGAAGCCACTGCTTATTCCTAACTACCGACTTGTTCAGATTGTCGTCTTTGCTTTGCTTGGCATTGCCTTCTTTGCCCGCTACAAGCGATGGAAGGATTTCCAATTCCGCGTTCAGGCATTGGCTGTGTTGACAGGCTTTATGATTCTGTTTAGCGACTGTCCAGAGACGCATACTTATATTATCACGTTGCCATTCTATGCTATGGCTTTCTGGCTCCGTCCCCAACGTACTTGGTTAGACTGGACGCTATTCTGGTTATTAGTAGTCAACTTCTGCATCCTGCCTACCGATGTGCTTTGTCCCGCCTGGATTCATGAATTTGTCCACAATACATTCTGGTTGGATGTATATACCTATTTCTTCTGCTGGCTCAGAATGATCTGGTGGGCCATAGGACCTGAAAGATGTCAGATGTCTGAAGCAAGAAGTTCGAAGTTAGAGTTAAAAGTTATTTTGCCTCTGGTAATGTTAATACTGCCATTGGGTACAATGGCTCAACAAAGACCAACCACCAAAGTTTTTACCGTAAAGGGCGTTCAGTTTAAGATGGTGTTTGTGCAAGGCGGCACATACACCATGGGAGCCCTCCCTCATGACACTTTAGCCGATGCCGATGAGGTACGCCACAAAGTTCTAGTCAATAATTTCTATCTGGGTGAGACGGAGGTCACGCAGGAACTCTGGGAAGCTGTTATGCCCAAGAACCGCTCCAGACATCGTGGCAACGGACAGTGGCCTGTAGAATATGTCACCTACGATATGTGCCAGGAATTCATCAGCAAGCTGAATGCCCTGACAGGTGCACATTTCCGTTTGCCTACCGAAGCCGAATGGGAATATGCAGCCCGTGGAGGAAGAAAATCTAAGGGTTATCTCTATGCCGGCAGCAACAATATTCACGAGGTGGCATACAAGAATATGAAGGAACGAATACCAGTCCCTGTAGCCCAGTATAAACCCAACGAACTAGGGTTATATGATATGTCAGGCAATGTTTGGGAATGGTGCGAAGACTGGTATCGTAAGACACCTACCAGTAAGCCTTCCACCAATTTCCACGTCATCCGTGGAGGAGGCTATGATTGTAGTCCGCGCTATTGCCGTTCCACAAATCGCTTCATGTATGACCAACGCCGTCGACGTGACTTGGTAGGTTTCCGTTTGGCTCTTTAAAAAATACTTTCTCGAACTGGTGTATATTTGCATAATATTTTAAAAACGGTTATAAGTAACTATAACCGCTGTTCTATACTCCACATCAATAAAGTTTTCCGACCAATTTAGCAAAAGTACGCTTGAGCAGTATACGCCTATGTAGCCATTTCAAATCCGTGTGCCTAATACGCTCCAATTCTTCCTCCGTCGTACTGCGTTCGCGATAGGAATGGATGAAAAAATTTGCAATATAACGACTCCAATAGTATTTATAATGCCAATAATGACCTATCCACTGTTTGGCTTCTAACATTCGTTGAGTACTTTCCAACAAGGCAATCGACAAAGCATATTGCTCAACTGTCACCGGCTCTGATCCGTCGTCTAGCATTCCGTCACAAACTGCCAGTGCCAAATCTGTGGTTTTTACCACCTGTTCTGCAGGAATAGCTACCACACCAGCATTCCACATGTGATGCTGACGCCCTATAATGATACCTGCATAGGTCTTTCCATTCACGGTTTGCCACATACTGAGAGATTTTTCTTTCATATCACCCGGACAACCCTCATCCAAGTGCATCAGGCCACAGCCGTCAGCCAGTAGAGCCTTGATGTCAGCCAAATTTCCATACAGGAAAGTATCACCATCGAGATACATCATAGGCTTACCGGGTGACACTTGTGCAATGTGTTGCAATACCTTAATCTTTACACGCCAGAAGAAATCGTGTTTTCCACGCCATTCCTTAATGCGTTCCTGGGTTATCGGCAGAATAACAACACGATTCAGACCATCATATATCGTAGGAGTATCAGTCACTACATAAATTATATCGTCGTTACAGGTCTGAGCTAAAAAGGTGCGTATAGAAAAACTCACCTGCATGTGTATCACGGGGTTACCGCCAATCACGAAATAGACAATATTCATAAATATCAATGTATTGTTTCCTGCAAAATTACTTATTATTCTGCAATTACCAAAGATTTTTCCCAAAAATCATACAATTCTACAGCCTGTAGAAGTTGCGTGGATTATATTTTGTGCCTTTGCATTCGGGTTCCACCGAATCCTATGACAACAGGCGGGCTCACTATCGCTTATCCAAGTCATCATACAATTTCTGTAGATAGGCCTTTGCCTGATGAAGCAGTTGACCATCCTTAGCATTTTCTGACAGATGCGTCCTCCCATCCGTATTGTCATAAATAACAGCACTTGTATCCGTTACCATACCCATTGCATCAGGGAAGGTAAAGAAGGCAAAATGAGGAGCTTGTTCGTCAAGTAAGTCTTTTGAGTACAGAAAGTCTTGATGGCCTATACCTAAAAGTCCTAACAAGGTAGCTGCAATATCTATCTGGGAACCTACGGTATGACATTGCACACCAGCAGGAATCTGTCCTCCAAGAATCACAAACGGCACATGATAACGCCATAGCTGATAATTGTCCTGTGGGTCTGGGAAAGCCCCCAAATGGTCAGGCACAATGGCAACAAGGGTATTCTTCCAACACGGCAGTTTTTTCAGTTCTTCAACGAAACGCCCCAAGCAATGGTCAGTATAGGAGAACGCATTCAACACTTCATCGTCTTTGATCTTGTGGTAATCAGGCACATCAAAAGGCTCATGACTGCTCCCTGTCATAAAGCTACGGAAGAAAGACTTTCCGGACTTGTCCGCTTTGATATCAGCCAATATCCGGTCAAAGACTCCTCCGTCAGCAACGCCCCATTTCCCTGTTCGTAACGACATGGGGAAGTCGGCGTCCGAAACAATCTTCTGGAAGCCCGTTCCTGCAAAATAAGAACGCATATTACTGTAGTTTATATCTCCTCCATAATAGAATACCGTATGATATCCGTTCTTTACTAACTGACCAGCAATGGAAGGGAGGGAGGTGCTTTTCCTCGGCATATCCATT
This sequence comes from uncultured Prevotellaceae bacterium, assembly GCA_902770195.1. Classification (GTDB taxonomy): domain Bacteria; phylum Bacteroidota; class Bacteroidia; order Bacteroidales; family Bacteroidaceae; genus Prevotella. The sequence continues at coordinate 22,049 of CACXSA010000041.1, read as the reverse complement.
ACGCTCATCGTTGGTTGGGCAGGCAATCCACTATGTATGGAGACAAGCGCCCTATCGGTTCGGAAGCTGTTGGCATAGAAAGAAGTGAAATAAAGCCCCTCGTCCGTCATCCGCTTGAAATGGGGAGTAACCCCTTTCACCTTCATCACCGTGTCCGAGAAACTCTCCAGGACTATCAGTATCACGTTGGGATGCTGCCATGTCTGTAGAGTATCTTTTCGTAATTGAGTATAAGTAAGCTGGGCGAATTGCCGTTCAGCCTCTTCATCGTCCATAAAGCGATATTTCGTTCCTATCTCTTCCTGATGCACCACCGACTCAAAGAAACAGAAGATAGGATTCACCGTTGCATGATTCACACGGATATTCTCAGAGAAATAGACACTACCAGTATGGTTGGTGCCTGTCCCCACCCCACCCCGGATGGGGAGCAGCAAAGCACACTCCATAACGACTAACACTAACAGTTCTGCACAACGTTTCCACCCACGAGGATGTTTCCTTTCGTCAGCAGGTAGAGGATGAGGCAACTTGTAAACTGCTAGTGCACAGACTCCCCATGCCAACAAAGCACCAGCCAGCTGCCAAAGTGTCAGACTGGCCATCGCATCGGCAGGCGAAGTTCTGACATAGAGAAGAGGAGTGTTGTCTAACGGGAATCCCCAATATCCATAGAGGCCGAGGTTAGCCACATAACCCAATGCGGTAACAACAGCTGTCAAAAGGAAGAAGGCTTTCCACGCCCCTTGCAGCACTTTCCCCCAATACCACAGACTTACCATCAGTAGCAATCCCGGAATTATGGTCAGATAACCAGCTATAGCCATATCCAGTCGCAACCCGTACCATAATACAGCCAACTGGTCACTCCATTCCACATCCGTGAAGAGAGAATGGTAGATGGCAAGGAAAGCCACCTTACTGACTGTTCCCACAACTGTCCAAAGCAGGAATATGGTCAGAAAAGACTTGATACGTTTCATAAATTATTGGTTTTTCTCACTATTTTTGTATCCTTGTGCGTAAAATAGTGCAAAAGTAATGCATAAAAGAATATTCTTTCCATGTTATTGTTTCTATTCTTTCTTATTCTGTCGCATATAGTCTGGAAAAGTCAGCGACCAACGCGACCTACTCCACTGCCGCTGCAAGGTTTCGTAGTCGGCCATCTTTTTATAGGGCAACCTTTTCTGAAACCAAGGACGTTGAACTTTATCAACTACAAAGTTCCCATATAGTTCAAACTCTGAAAATCCGGCAGAACAACTTCGGTCATAGCTCTTCAGCACCACATCAGTCCACGACAGGCCAGTCCCTTGAGTCAGTGCCTGATGCAACCTTTCCACCTGCTGCTTGTCGAAAAGCATCTTATGGTCTACATAAGAGAGTTTATCCAAAACCAAATCTGGCAATAGCCGATGTATATTATCGTAATAAGGCTGATGCTCCTCATAACTCATATAGAACACCGTCTTGTTGTCTTGTGTCAGAAAGACATGCGGACGTATCAGCACATGATCAGCGTCAATACATAAATAGTATTGACAGGTACCGACCTTGCCACTCAACTTGATGAACTGTTGAAAGAGCCAGCCGCTGCGATTGCTCTGGAAGCCATCTGCATTCCGAATTTGCAGGTTCAGGTCTTTAGGGCCAAATCCCAGCACCTCCCTTTCATCGACGAATTGCAACTCATGTTCCTCACAGAAGCGAACAATCTCATCCTGTGCAGGTGCAACAATATAAATCTGCTGTATAGGATGTGCTACGCAATGGTACACACCTTCGAGACATAGTGGTAGAATGCGCAGGTCCTTACCTACAATGGGGATAACCACATCAATAGATTCTGTTGACGATTGCAACTGGGGAAATCTTTTCCAGGCAAACAAACGATATCTGATTTTACGGAGTTGGGACATAAAAACTATATCTTTCTTCTAAACCTTTTCTGCAAAATTACTTATTTTTCTGCAATTACCAAAGATTTCTCCATAAAAACATACAATTGTTACCTGCTAATAGATGCTGTGTGGAATTTATTTTGTACCTTTGCATTCGATACCATTATGATCTTCGCAAGAGACAAAAGTCAGATGTGCAACAACCTGTTGCAGTTTGCCCATGTTTATGCCTGGGGGCGCGAACATGGTCGTAAAGTGATGTCCATGCGTTTTAGTTACAAGTACCCTTATTTCAAGATTTCACATTCCAACTTAGTAAGCTTCCCCCTCTATGTGGTTGCTAAACTGTTGGCAGCCATCAAAGTATTACCTACCGCCAGTTTCAAACATGACGATTGTGACCCTGAAGCATTGCAACAAAAGATGCTAAGTCACAAACATATTGTAGTCAGTGGGTGGTATGTGAGATACTATGACTTGTTTCAGAAATATCGTGACGAGATATGCGATTTATTCACCATCGACCCATCATACACAGAACCTGTCAAAACCAAGATGAAAGAATGGACGGGCACCAAATTGGGTGTACACATCCGTCGTGGCGATTATGCTGTGTGGAAAGACGGTGCCTACTGCTACGACGATGCCGTCTATGCTGATTTCATCAGACAATTCGCAGCACTGGAATCAGCACAGGATGTCGATGTTTGCCTTTCGACCAATGACCCAGAAGTGTCGGTAGCCAAGTTCAAGGCTCTGCTGCAAGACACAGGCTCCCGAATTCACATTCACCTACTTGGCGGCAATGCTGTGGAAGATCTATTCATGTTATCTGAATGCGACTATATCATCGGACCTCCCAGCACCTATTCGCTGGTTGCTGCAATGTACCGTGACATTCCGCTCTGCCGGATGGATCAAGTCAGCAGCTGTGGCCTTGAACTTTCCGATTTCAAGACCTTTGACTACTGGTTCCGAAGAATTATTTAGTAAACATTACCACTATCAAATCCTAATGAACAAACTATCCCGATTGATTCAATTACCTTTCTGGCGCAACAAATGGACGCAGTTTTCACTGTGGATGCTGATGGTTGTCATTTCCGTCGGTTTACACATGCACCACTTCAACAATTTCCTGATTTTCAAATATTCCTTCTGGCATACGCTCCATCAGCTGAACCTCTACGTCCCCTACCCTGACGAATACGGAGACCTGTACCACTATGGTCCCCTCTTTACTCTGATTATCGCGCCGTTTGCCGTAATACCCTCCATCTGGGTTGCCGTATTCCTATGGCATTTGGCACTGGCCTGGTTCCTGTGGTGGGCTATTCAGAACAGCACGCTGCCGAAGAAGAACCTAGTCTTCATGATATGGTTTACTGCCCATGAAATGCTCAACGCACTGGGTATGTCGCAATTCAATGTAGCAACGGTAGCTATGATAATCCTCACCTATTCCGCCATCCATCGCAACAAGGAGATATGGGCCGCCTTTTGGATTGTGTTAGGCACGTTGGTCAAGATATACGGCATCGTAGGGCTCGCCTTTTTCTTCTTCATTCGCAGCAAGTGGAGGTTCTCGCTATGGATGGTCTTCTGGACCATTGTGCTGATAGCGCTCCCCATGCCGTTCTTTGGTGCCGAATACGTGGCTGACCAATATGCGGAATGGTTCAAGAGTCTGGCTGAGAAGGGACAGGAGAACATGCTCTCTGACTTCCAGAACATTAGCCTGCTAGGCATGGTGCGCAAGATTGGCTATGCCGCCACAGCTGGACTTCCAGCCTACTACGAGGTCTTTGCAAGTGCAGGAAAGCAATTCGATGCTACTAACTGGTGGGTATCAACATGGAGTGATTTGTGGCTCATCATCCCAGCCATAATCTATAGTGCTCTGCCTTGGCTCCGTTTCAACCAATATAGGGCGCACTCGTTCCAGTTGATGTGCTTGGCACTAGTGCTGATGATTGTCAACATCTTGAGCACGGGGTCTGAAAACAGTAGCTACATCATATCTATGCTGGGTGTTGCCATATGGTATATTGCTGTGCCCTGGAAGCGGGGAAGGCTTGATTTGGTTTTATTGGTGTTCTGTTTTATCCTGACTTCGTTGTCCCCTACAGACCTATTCCCTGGAGATGTCCGTTATTATTGTATACGTCCTTTTGCGCTTAAGTCCTTGCCAGTAACCATTATCTGGCTCAAACTGGTATGGGAAATGTGTACCAAGGATTATCGTGAGCCTATCAGATCCTGACAAATAACGTCCTATTGCATCTTCTAATAGTTATTGATAGTGCCCATTCGTCACTTCGAAATACTTTTTTAATACCAATAGCGAGATTAATTTCTCACGTTCCTGGTCGTAGAACTGCTCTACATACTCATGGGCATGGCGGATGATAGCCTCAGCTTCCTCAGGATGTTCTATATAGTACGTTATCCGTTCTTCTAAATCAGAGAAATCGTCACGTACCTCTAGAAAATGATAATTAGGAATAAGTGTACCCTCCATAAACCATGTCTCACGCCTCAGTTTTGGCGTAACTGCAATAGAGTTTGACGACATAACCCACTTTAGGTTTGATGCCACATCGTTGCCTTCGAGGGACATGATAAACTTATAGTCTAAATGCTCACCGATAGTAAGTTTCTGTCCTTGCCACTCAGGATGATCCTCAGAACAATTGGTTGAGGCCGCATCTACCATTGGATGTCCCATCCAACGACTCATAAACCGGTCGCGGTTTGGCTTGTAAAAGCCCAAGTCACCTCGAAAGATGGCAGCATTGCGTTTCTCGCGCCACGACATATGGTCATCGACAAAAAGGAAATGGCGGTTTTTGTCGAGTTTAAGAACTACAGAATTGACATTACCTTCTACCAAAGGGCGACTCTTGACGATGGATGGTAGAGTAGGGATATGTATGGTGTCTCCTGGTACAAGAATCCAATTAAGATTACCATTAAAATACCTTGCTATCTCCATGGCGTCGTGATAGTATGAAGACTGACCCGTCATGGGCTGATTCCTCAACCTGACAGCCTCAGATTGCCACAGGGTTCTATCGATAGGGCTGTCAGCTGTTAATCTACAATAATAATTGGCCCGTTGGTATATGTAGTTTCTGTCATGACGTTTTTCAATCTGGCCAAGCAGATGTTCCAGCTGCATTCGGGAAAAAATTTTCGGCGTATATTCACGCAGGTAACTCCTAAAGTAATACTTGATGTTACTATTCTTCCCGTTATGTAGTAAATAATAAACCTTTCTTTTGTCCATGACTTTTTGCACGTTTTGCGTACAAAGATACAAAATAAGTGAGAAAAATCAAAGAGTTACAATTTATTTTTGTACCTTTGCGCCTATGAAGACATTAGTTATACACCCAGACCGTCTGAAAGAACGCGGAGAGCACGTTGACCGAATGCTACGCCATATCGGTTTGGACTACGAAATTGTCAATGAAGGCAATGATGAGGCTCAGGTGGAATCATATTTGGGAAAATATTTACGAAATGGGCAAGAGGAGATGGTGCGTAAAGTACCCCGGTCACTTTGTACCATATCCCACTTTCTTGCCTATGAGCGTATCATTTCAGAGGGACTTGAAGGAGCTTTGGTGTTAGAGGATGATATCCTATTGCATAAAAACTTCAATAGTCAGTTTGAACAAAGTATTGAAGAATACTATAAAATTTATCAAAACCAAAAGATTATCATCTCCTACGAGGACAGTCCTCTTTGGTTTGTCCCCCGTAGTCAACGTCAGAAAGGACGTATGCTCTACCCTGGACATAGAGACCGCTTGTCTGGAGCCTATTTCATTAACAGACAAGCTGCCCAGGCTATTCTTAATCATCTGGAAACAAAGAAATGCGATCGTGCCATAGATTTGTATCATTACCAGCTTATTGAGGAGAAGGTCATCAACTATCTTTGGTGTCATCCCACGCTGGCCACACAAGGTACTGCAACAGGAGTCTTCTGTTCATCTCTATCAAAAAACAAAAAGCGTTTGAGGGCACTCAGTTGGTTGTTCCAGAAAAACTACAAGCTTTTGCTATATTGGTTTCGCTAAATGTTTAATCTGCTTACCATAATACGTATTATATCAAGATGATCCCAAAGAAGATTCATTACTGTTGGCTGAGCGACGACCCGTTTCCTGCGAAAATCAGGAAATGTATGGAAACGTGGCAGAAGACACATCCTGATTATGAAATCATCCGGTGGAGTACCAAGAACTTCGATGTCAACTCAGTGCCCTACGTTAAGGAAGCCTACGAAGCCCGCAAATGGGCATTTGCTGCTGACTATATCCGAATGTATGCACTTTATACGGAGGGGGGAATCTATTTGGATTCAGATGTCATACTGCTAAAGAGATTTGATGATTTCCTCGACAACTCTTTCTTTTCTAGTATGGAATATCATCCCATACAAATAGAAAAATGCGGTTCGAGACAATACATTGACGCTGACGGCCATCGAACGGCAGATGTATTCATTGAGGGCATCCAGATACAAGCTGCCGTCATGGGTGCCGAAGCTGGAAGTCCTTTTGTTAAAGAAGTTCTCGACTGGTATCAAAACAAGCACTTCGTGAAAGAAGATGGTTTGTTGCGTACCGATGTTCTTTCGCCCTATATCTATGCCCGTGTGGCTGAAGGCAAGGGCTTTGTATATAAAGATATTGACCAACAGCTGCATGGCAGAATACACATCTACCCATCAGAAACCTTCGCAGGCAACAAACACGAAGTAACGAAAAACAGCTATGCCATCCACATGTGTGCCCATTCGTGGCATTTGACACCTTGGGAGAAAATTCGCCTTTTCTTCGGAATGAGCAAAAAACACCAACGAGCCAATGGGATATAATAAAGAACGATACAGAACGCTGAAAATAGCAGCATACTATATGTTGCTTACCGTTTGGTATCTGCTATCATTGTTACCCTTATGGATACACTATCTGCTAAGTGATTTGCTCTATCTTGTCGTCTATAAAATATTCGGATATCGGAAAGCGGTTGTCAAGAGTAATCTGGCTAGTGCATTCCCTGAGAAATCAAAAAATGAATTACTACAAATAGAACGAGGGTATTACCACTTCTTAGGCGACTATCTGGCAGAAAACGTAAAACTGATGACTATCAGCAAGAAGAACCTCAAGAAACGGTTGGTTTTCAAAGGCACCGAGGTGGTCAATGAAATCGTGGAGAGCGGACAGTCGTGTGCTGTCTATTTAGGTCATTACTGCAACTGGGAATGGATAACATCCCTACCTCTTTGGGTGACTCCCAAAGCCCACTGCGGACAGATTTACCATCCATTGGAGAATCAGGTGGCAGACCTTATTTTTCTCCGTCTTCGTCAACGGATGGGGGCTGAGTGTATTGCTATGCAGGACACCTTACGGAAAGTGTTAGAATACAAAAATCAGAACCAACCTATAGTGATTGGCTACATCAGCGACCAAAAGCCTTTCTGGAATAACATCCACCACTGGATAGACTTCCTCCATCACGACACTCCAGTACTGACAGGTACCGAGCGCATTGCCAGGAGGATGAACCACGCTGTTTTCTATCTGGACGTACGCCGTCTCCGTCGCGGTTATTATGAGGCAGAGTTCAAGCTCATTACCCGTGAGCCTCAACAAATGCCAGAATTCAAGTTGACAGACATCTACTACCAGATGTTGGAAGCAAGCATCCAGCGAGCTCCAGAGTTCTGGCTGTGGAGCCACAAGCGGTGGTCACGTACCCGAGAGGAATTCAACGAACGTTTCGAGGTCATTGATGGGAAGGTGATAGCGAAGGGGGAGAATTGAGTCAAGCGCTCTTTAAGGCATCAAACGATTCTGTGTCATCCGCTCCATATATTGTTGGATGATGGCTTTCAGTTCATGCTCCATCTGTGACTGATGGCTGACGGTTGACGGCTGATGTATGAGATTGTGCTGCATCAAGGAGTCGGAAAGGGCATATAACGCTTTAGATTTCTGTCCGTCAAACTGGAGCACATAACCATGTTTCACATACTGGTAGATACCACTCAGATAATTGACAGCCCAAGTATCTTCTGAAGGAGTATTCAGCAAATCTATACCAAAACCAAAATAAGGCTTCTGATAGCCAAGCATACTCAAAACGGTAGGCAGGATATCTATGTGCTGGGCAATCTTGTCTATCACCTGTCCTTCTGGATGGCTGGGCTCATATATAATAATAGGTGAACAGAAACCTCCCAAATCGGTTTGGTAGTAATCATGATTACTCATATTGGTATGATCACTGGTAAGTACGAAAATGGTGTTCTCGAACCAAGGTTGTTTGCTGGCGGTTTCGAAGAACTTGCCTATTGCCATATCGGTATAGCGGATGCACTTCTGTATTTCAAGTTTCCCTTCTGGAAATTGCTGCTTGTATTGCTCAGGGATGACGAAAGGATGGTGACTGGATGCCGTAAAGACTGCTGTCATGAAGGGTTGTTTCATCTGTCCCATCTCCTCGGCATAATACTGTAAGAAAGGTTCATCCCAAATAGCCCACGTTCCGTCAAAATCGTCGGTACCTTTGGCTGCCTCATATTCCGTTCGACCAAAATAATGCTGAAAGCCGGTCTTTTTGGCAAAAGCCTGAAAGCCCATTGAGCCATTCTGGGCTCCATGGAAGAAGGCTGTTTCATACCCTTCTTGTCCCAAGATGCCTGCCAAACCTGTATAATCGTTCATGGATGACGGAGTGAGGATAAACGGCTCGACGAACATAGGAATGCTCGACAAAACGCTGGGCATTCCACTTCCCACCCTCTAAGTCTTTATTCAAAGCACCTATATACTCGCGTCCGAAACTTTCCACAATCAGCACCACCACATTCTTCTTCACTACCGCCGCACTGTCGTTAGGAGTATGGATGGGAGTATACATAGACGCTAACGCTTTTTCGTCACTAAAATAGTGGGGCACCACAAAAACATTCTTGCCGATGGAGCGAATCAGGGCAAAAGGCGTATTTAATGCCAAAGCCGCATCAACAGGGCGACTGGCATACTGATTAGCATTCGAGATGGTGATAGGACGAACGGCTGTTGTAAAGCCCCCTCGCATTCCCGCTACACAGAAGGGTGCAAAAAGCAATAACGACAGCAAGCAAGCCACATCATAGCGCCACCACTTCAACGAATGGCTATTGATAGAGGGTTCCACATAACAGCGCCAAAGGAGGAATACAACTAATGCAAAAAGCAATACTAGATACCAATGGTTTAAGAATTCCGTACCTATGATACTGCCCAAATTGCCTTCATTGGAGAATTCCTCAAAGACAGTAGTCGTTGTGCGACGCATGGTATAACGGAAATAAACAGAGTCTGCCAGATTTATGGCAAAAGTAATGCTGTTTACAACGACAAACAACCATTGGCACACCTTATGATATATTTTGTTCTCTTTCCAATGCAAAGGGAAAAGCATCATTACAACATAGAGCGCATTGGTATAGAGAATGGCAGATGTATCAAAGAGCAATCCTCCTTGGAAAATATCCCATGTATAGGAGAGATAGTCCCTGTTTTCAACATAATACTCCAATCGGGCTATTTGGTAAACAAAGTAAACCAATAGCAAGTTCCAGAGAACTGCCAAGAGGGGGGAATATAATCTGTTCAATACCTGTTTCATCGCTTATCGAGGTCTTTTGAGGCTACCTGGTGAAACAAGCCACTATAAGCTCTGCATATCGTTTAACTTCTTATAGTAGCCATCAATATTGAGCAGTTCATCATGAGTGCCACGCTCGACTATCTGTCCTTCGTGCAGCACGCAGATTTCATCGGCATTCTTGATGGTCGAGAGGCGGTGGGCAATGGCAACAGTGGTGCGGGTCTTCATCAGTCGCTCCAAAGCGTCTTGGACAAGACGCTCACTCTCTGTATCGAGAGCAGAAGTTGCCTCGTCAAGAATCAAAATCGGAGGATTCTTCAGGATAGCTCGGGCTATGCTGACACGCTGACGCTGACCACCAGAGAGGCGACCGCCTCGATCTCCGATGTTGGTTTCAAACTGGTGTTCGCTCTGCATAATGAAGTCATAGGCATTGGCTATTTTGGCAGCCTCGGCTATTTGCTCGTTAGTGGCACTCTCGACACCAAAAGAAATGTTGTTGCGGAAGGTATCGTTGAAAAGAATGGCCTCTTGGTTTACATTACCTATCAACTGCCGCAAATCTTGAATACCCAAGTCCTTGACGTTAATACCATCAATGAGAACCTCTCCTTCCTGCACATCATAATAGCGAGGAATCAAATCAACCATTGTCGACTTACCAGAACCCGACTGGCCTACAATAGCAATGGTCTTTCCCTTGGGAATAACCAGATTAATATGCCGAAGTATCCAGGTCTCTCCGTATCGGAAGGATACATCACGGAACTCTATCTGGTGCTTGAAAGAAGCCAGCTGTTTAGGTTGTTTGGGTTCCTTTATCGTATTCTCTGCCAACAGAATCTTGTCAATACGTTCCATGGATGCAAGTCCTTTGGGAATATTATAACCAACCTTGGACACTTCCTTCAGCGGGTTAATAATACTATAGAGTATCACCATATAATAGATGAAGGTAGGACCTGAAAGACTATGATTATTTAATACCAACACACCACCAAACCACAAAACAATGACAATCATACAAGTGCCCAAGAACTCTGACAGAGGATGTCCGATATTCTGACGAATATTCACCCGCATGATATCATTACGATAGGTAGAGTTAATATTATTAAACTTATTACGCATCTTGTCTTCGGCACAGAATGCCTTGATGATACGTAGTCCACTTAAAGTCTCATCCACCACACTCATAGTGTCACTCCATAAAGACTGCGCCTTAATACTTTGTGCTTTTAATTTACGACCAATCCAACCCATGAACCATCCAATAAGAGGAATAATAATCACCGAGAAAAGGGTGAGTTGCCACGAGATAACTATCAATGTTGCAAAATAAGAGATAATCAATATCGGATTCTTGAACATCAAGTCAAGTGACGACATTATACTGGTTTCAACCTCCTGCACATCACCAGTCATACGTGCAATGATATCGCCTTTTCGCTCTTCGGTAAAGAAACCCAAAGGGAGGCTGACTATCTTATTATACAACTGATTACGCATATCGCGAACGACGCCAGTTCTGATAGGAACCACACTGGAAGACGCGAGGAAATAAGCAAATGTTTTCAGCAGAGTAGCAAGAATCAAGAAAACACCTATAAATAACAGTGTCGTGGTTGATCCTACATCTGAAATATAATAATTGATGTAATAGTAGATATTATTTATAAGGACATCCTTGAAACTGCCTTCGCTCCACTCCATCAAAGAGGTAACTATTACTTGATCGCCCGTCTTGAACAAAATCTGTAAGATAGGTATCAATGCTGCAAAAGAGAAAATATTGAGCAAAGCCGACAAGATATTAAAAACTATCGAAAGTGCGACATACTTCTTATATGGCGTCACAAACCGCCTCAACACTTGCATAAAATCTTTCATATCGTCTCTCCTAATAAAGTGGCACTTGTTGAACTGGTAATCTTCACACGTACAGTTTCACCGATGTGGTGGTTCTTTTTGTCAATGACAACAGCCTTGTTCTGTTCTGTACGACCCATCAGCTGTGCACGGCTGCGCTTCGAGAAGTTCTCCAATAGCACGTCAAACTCTTTGCCCTCATCCTTTTTATTTTGCTGGGCAGAGATTTCCGTCTGCAAGGCGATGAGTTCATTCAGTCGACGTATTTTCTCCTCTTCAGGTACATCGTCAGGCAAATGCTTTGAGGCATAAGTGCCAGGACGTTCTGAGTATTTGAACATAAAAGCGGAGTCGTAACCTACCTCACGCATCAAGCTCAAACTGAGTTGGTGGTCTTCTTCCGTCTCTGAGTGATAGCCCACAAAGATGTCTGTTGACAGTCCGCAATCAGGGATGATACGACGGATGGCTGCTACCCGGTCGAGATACCATTCACGGGTGTATTTACGGTTCATCAGCTTCAAGATGCGGTCAGAACCACTCTGCACAGGAAGATGGATATGCTTGCAGACATTTGGCATATCGGCAATCACATGCAGTGTCTCGTCACTCATATCCTTGGGATGCGAGGTGGTGAAACGCACTCGCATGGTGGGCACCTCTTCGGCTACCCGGCGTAACAGCTCGGGGAAACCAATATCCTCAGAATGATAGGAGTTGACATTCTGGCCTAACAAGGTAACCTCCTTGAACCCACGGTCCCGTAAATCACGGACTTCACGCAGGATACTTTCTATATCACGACTACGCTCGCGGCCACGGGTGTAAGGAACAATGCAGTAATGACAGAAATTATTGCAGCCTCGCATAATGCTGACGAAGCCGCCTATCCTAGCACCATGTAAGCGCTGGGGCACCACGTCCTTATAGGTCTCACTGGTCGACAACTCGATATTGATTGCCTTATGACCCGTCTCTGCTTGGGCAATTAGGTCGGGCAGGGAAAGATAGGCGTCCGGACCTGCCACCAAATCGCAATGGTGATGTTCTAACAAGTCTTCCTTCACGCGCTCTGCCATACAGCCCAGAACACCGATAATCATGGGACGCTTGCGGCGCATAGCATCCAACGCGTCCAGACGATGGTAGATTTTCTGCTCAGCATTGTCACGAACGGAACAGGTATTCAGAAAGACAGCATCAGCCTCATCGATAGCCTCTGTGGTTTCATAGCCTGCCATCTGCATGACAGAGGCAACCACCTCTGAGTCTGCTACATTCATCTGACAGCCATAGGTCTCAATATACAGTTTCTTCATCTTTCGTTGAAAAAAGCACCGCCACAACAGCATGCGACGGTGCCTTTCTTTTTATGAGTTAATGATTACTAACTTACTTCTCGTCAAGAACGGTCTCTTCGGCAAAATCGAGCACATTCTTCTTATTAGCCTGCATGCGCTCATACTCTTCCTTGGAACCGACAATGATCTTTTCAAATTCGCGAAGACCAGTACCAGCGGGAATCAGGTGACCGGCAATCACGTTCTCCTTCATACCCTCCAAGCGGTCTTCCTTACCACGGATAGCAGCTTCATTAAGCACCTTGGTAGTCTCCTGGAAGGATGCAGCAGACATGAACGACTTGGTTTGCAGAGCGGCACGAGTGATTCCCTGCAGAATCTGAGTAGATGTAGCAGGAACAGCATCACGCACTTGAACGAGTTTCATATCACGACGTTTCAGCATCGAGTTCTCGTCGCGGAGCTTACGTGCTGTAACAATCTGACCCTTCTGCAGATTCTCTGAGTCACCGGCATCAACAACCACCTTCTTACCCCAGATACGATCGTTCTCCTCAGCGAAGTCAAGCTTATCAATGATATCAGACTCGAGGAACGAGGTGTCTCCAGGATCATTGATCTGTACCTTACGCATCATCTGACGAACAATAATCTCAAAGTGCTTGTCGTTAATCTTCACACCCTGCAGACGATATACGTCCTGTACCTCGTTGACGATATACTCCTGAACAGCCGTGGGACCCTTAATGGCCAGAATGTCTGCAGGAGTGATAACACCATCGGACAAAGGTGTTCCGGCACGAACGGCATCGTGCTCCTGAACCAGGATTTGCTTAGAGAGCGATACCAGATACTTGCGCTGCTCGCCAGTCTTAGAAGTAACGATAATCTCACGGTTACCACGTTTTACCTTACCCATAGTTACCTCACCATCGATTTCTGATACGATAGCGGGGTTTGATGGGTTACGAGCCTCGAAGAGCTCCGTAACACGAGGCAGACCACCAGTGATATCACCACCCTTGGCAGCAGCACGAGGAATCTTAACGAGGGTCTCACCAGTCTTGACGGACTGACCATCCTCTACAACTACGTGACCACCTACAGGGAAGTTATAGGTACCAATAACATCGCCATTGCCATCAATAACATCACAGGTTGGAACCCTTGACTTATCTTTCGACTCTGTAACGATTTTCTCCGTCAAACCTGTTGTTTCATCGGTTTCTGCACGGAACGTTACACCTTCGATAACATCGTGGAACTTCAACGTACCTGCATACTCTGTTACGATAACAGCATTGAACGGATCCCACTGAGCCACCTTGTCGCCCTTCTTCACGGTATCACCGTTCTTGAAATAGAGCGAAGAACCATAAGGAACATTGACCGTTGACAGTACGATATTGGTATGAGTATCGACAAAGCGCAACTCACCCAAACGGCTCACTACCATCTCACACTCGCGACCATCTTCATCGAATGGAACGACACGTACCTCTTCTAACTCTATCTTTGAGTCGTTCTTAGCCACGATACTGGCATTTGCCGCAGCATTGGCAGCAACACCACCGGCGTGGAACGTACGAAGTGTCAGCTGGGTACCAGGCTCACCAATAGCCTGAGCAGCAATCACACCGACAGCCTCACCTTTCTGTACCATACGGCGGGTAGCAAGGTTGCGTCCGTAACACTTCATGCAGACACCATGCTTTGACTCACAGGTGAGCACAGAACGAATCTCCACACTCTCGATAGGAGAGTCTTCGATAATCTGAGCGATAGGCTCTGTGATTTCCTCACCAGCGGCAACTATCAGCTCGCCAGTAGAAGGATGGATGATGTCGTGTACAGAAACACGACCAAGGATACGCTCGTAAAGAGTAGAGATAACCTCATCACCATTCTTCAAGGCCGTGCAGACAAGACCACGGAGCGTGCCACAGTCTTCCTCGTTGATAATCACATCGTGTGATACATCCACCAAACGACGAGTCAGGTAACCTGCATCAGCCGTCTTCATGGCTGTATCGGCAAGACCCTTACGGGCACCGTGCGTAGAAATAAAGTACTCCAGCACGGACATACCCTCCTTGAAGTTCGAAAGGATTGGGTTCTCAATAATCTGAGCACCCTCAGCACCAGCCTTTTGGGGCTTAGCCATCAGACCACGCATACCAGACAGCTGACGAATCTGGTCCTTACTACCACGGGCACCGGAATCGAGCATCATGAATACAGCGTTAAAGCCCTGATCGGCCTCAGTCATCTCCTTCATCAGGACATTACCCAAGTCGTTGTTAATGTGTGTCCAGGTATCGATAACTTGATTATAACGCTCATTATCGGTAATGAAACCCATGTTATAGTTCTCTGTAATCTGTCTAACTTCCTCATTACCCTTTTCAACAAGGTCTTTCTTTGCCTCAGGGATGATGATGTCGTCAAGGTTAAACGACAGACCAGCCTCATAAGCCATGCGATAACCAAGGTTCTTAATACCATCGAGGAACTCGCATGCCTCAGCAAAACCTACGTTCTTAATAACGTCGGCAATGATGTCACGCAAAGACTTCTTGGAGATAATCTTGTTGACAAAACCTACCTGATCGGGAATGATGCCATTAACGATGACACGACCTACTGAGGTTTCTACCATATGCTTGCAAGGCTTGCCGTCAACAATATCATCAACCACAACCTTCACCTGAGCATGCAGGTCACACTTGCCCTCGTTGTGGGCAATGATAGCCTCCTCGGGACCATAGAAAGTCAGGCCTTCACCCTTGGCAGCCGGACGAATCTTAGATATGTAGTACAGACCGAGCACCATATCCTGTGAAGGAACGGTGATAGGAGCACCATTGGCTGGGTTCAATATATTATGGCTCTGGAGCATCAGAATCTGAGCTTCCAAAATAGCCTCATTAGACAAAGGGAGATGGACAGCCATCTGGTCACCATCGAAGTCGGCGTTGAATGCCGTACAAGCCAGTGGGTGCAGCTGGATTGCCTTACCCTCAATCAGTTTGGGCTGGAAGGCCTGGATACCAAGACGGTGCAGTGTTGGTGCACGGTTCAGCAGAACGGGATGACCCTTCATCACGTTCTCCAGAATATCCCAGATAACGGGCTCGCGACGGTCAACAATTTTCTTGGCCGACTTCACCGTCTTCACGATACCGCGCTCGATGAGTTTACGGATGATGAATGGCTTGTAGAGCTCAGCAGCCATCAGCTTAGGCAGACCGCACTCACCCATCTTCAACTCAGGACCTACAACGATAACCGAACGGGCTGAATAGTCAACACGCTTACCGAGCAAGTTCTGACGGAAACGACCCTGCTTACCCTTCAGAGAGTCAGACAGTGATTTCAGAGGACGGTTGCTATCGCTCTTTACAGCGCTTGACTTACGGCTGTTGTCGAACAACGAGTCGACAGCCTCCTGCAACATACGCTTCTCGTTGCGAAGAATAACCTCAGGAGCCTTAATCTCCATCAGCCTCTTCAGACGATTGTTACGAATGATGACACGACGATAGAGGTCATTCAAGTCGGAAGTGGCAAAACGACCACCATCCAGAGGAACGAGCGGGCGCAACTCAGGAGGTGTGACAGGGAGTATTTTCATAATCATCCACTCAGGACGATTAATACCCTTCTCAACACTTGAACGGAAAGACTCTACAACCTGCAGGCGCTTCAAAGCCTCATTCTTACGCTGAACGGAAGAATCGCTGTTGGCACGGTCGCGTAATTCGTATGACAAAGTATCGAGGTCAAGGCGTACGAGTAAGTCGTAAATAGCCTCAGCACCCATCTTTGCAATGAACTTATTAGGATCACTGTCATCCAGATAGTCATTCTCCGGAGAAATCTGATTATCAACAATGTCGTTATATTCTTCCTCGGACAGCAAATCATACATGTTAGAGCCGATGGCATCATTGCCTTCGCTATCCTTCTTGCCTGCCATTGCACCAGGCTGAATAACTACATAGCGTTCATAATAGATAATGGCATCGAGTTTTTTAGTGGGAAGACCAAGCAGATAGCCTATCTTATTAGGCAGACTGCGGAAGTACCAAATGTGAGCTACAGGGACAACAAGTTCAATGTGTCCAGTACGTTCACGACGAACTTTCTTCTCAGTAACCTCTACGCCGCAACGATCGCAGACAATACCCTTGTAACGGATACGCTTATACTTACCACAAGCACACTCATAGTCCTTTGTGGGACCAAAGATACGCTCGCAGAACAAGCCGTCACGCTCAGGCTTATAGGTACGATAGTTGATGGTCTCAGGCTTTGTGACCTCACCATATGAGTTCTCGAGGACCTCTTCGGGGGAAGCCAGTCCGATGGTAATCTTGGTGAAGTTACTCTTTATCTTTGAATCTTTCTTAAAAGCCATAATTTTCAATTTTCAGTTTTCAATTATCCATTATCTATTAGTCCATCTTGATACTGAGACCAAGACCCTTCAACTCATGCAACAACACATTGAGTGACTCAGGAATACCAGGAGTAGGCATTGGCTCACCCTTGACGATGGCCTCATAAGCCTTAGCACGACCTACAACATCATCAGACTTGATAGTCAGGATTTCCTGCAGTACATGGCTGGCACCAAAAGCTTCCAGTGCCCATACCTCCATCTCACCAAAACGCTGACCACCAAACTGGGCCTTACCACCAAGAGGCTGTTGCGTAATAAGAGAGTACGGACCGATGCTGCGTGCATGCATCTTATCCTCAACCATGTGACCGAGTTTCAGGAAGTAGGTGATACCCACTGTAGCTGGCTGATCAAACTTCTCACCCGTCTCTCCATCATATAGATGGGTGGAGCAAAGGCGAGGCAAACCAGCTTTATCAGTCCATTCAGCAAGGTCATCAAGTTTGGCACCATCAAAGATTGGAGTGGCAAACTTCACACCTAAACGCTTACCTGCAGCACCCAAAATAGCCTCGAATATCTGACCAAGGTTCATTCGTGAAGGCACACCCAGCGGGTTCAGTACTAGGTCAACAGGACGACCATCCTCCAGGAACGGCATATCCTCCTGACGAACCACCTTCGATACAATACCCTTGTTACCGTGACGACCGGCGAGCTTATCACCGACACCAATCTTACGCTTCTTGGCAACATAGACCTTAGCCATCTGCAGGATACCTGAGGGCAGCTCGTCACCAATAGTAATGGCGAACTTCTTACGCTTCATCTCAGCATCCAACAGTTTGAACTTCTTCATATAGTTGATAATCAGCTTACCGATGAGTTCATTCTTATGCTCGTCATTGGTCCAGTTGCTGATCTGGATATCACCATATTCTAAGTTCTTCAGGTTGGTTACAGTAAACTTAGCACCTTTAGATATGATCTCTGCTCCAGTATAGTCCTTCACACCCTGTGAAGTTTTACCTTTGGTAAGGGTCATCAGCTTCTCAACAAGGATGTCCTTCAAGTCGTCAATCTTTGCCTGATGCTCCTCATCAATCTTAGCCAAAACAATCTTGTCTTGCTGCTTGGTCTGACGGGTCTTGACGGCACGGGTAAAGAGCTTCTTGTCAATGATGACACCTGTCAGTGACGGATTAGCTTTCAGTGAAGAATCCTTCACATCACCAGCCTTGTCGCCAAAGATAGCACGCAGAAGCTTCTCTTCTGGTGAAGGATCGCTCTCACCCTTTGGTGAAATCTTACCAATCAGGATGTCACCTGGCTCAACACGGGCACCAACACGGATAACGCCATTATCGTCCAGATCCTTGGTTGCTTCCTCACTAACATTAGGAATATCAGCTGTGAACTCTTCTGCTCCGCGTTTTGTCTCGCGAACATCGAGAGAGTACTCATCAACATGTACAGAGGTCAACACATCCTCACGAACTATGCGCTCGTTAAGTACGATGGCATCCTCATAGTTATAACCCTTCCAAGGCATGTAAGCCACCAGCAGGTTACGACCCAGAGCCAGCTCACCATTTTCAGTAGCATATCCCTCAGTTAGAATATCGCCTTTCTTCACACGTTGTCCCTTGTCACAGATAGGACGCAGGTCTATAGTCATGTTCTGATTAGTACGACGGAACTTTGGAATACGATACTCTTTCAAAGCGGGCTCAAAGCTGACGAACTCCTCATCCTCTGTACGGTCATAGAGAATACGGATAGTTGTTGCATCCACATAGTCAACAACACCATCGCCCTCTGCGGTAATCATCGTACGAGAGTCTTCACAGACCTGCTTCTCAATACCTGTTCCTACAATAGGAGCCTCATTGTGAAGCAACGGAACAGCCTGGCGCATCATGTTCGATCCCATCAGTGCACGGTGGGCATCATCATGCTCCAAAAATGGAATAAGCGAAGCTGCAATAGAGGCAATCTGCTGCGGAGATACATCCATCAGGTCAACCTGTACAGGAGGAACGACGGGGAAGTCGGCATCCTGACGACATTTTACAACAGGACGGATAAAGGTACCATCATCATTCAATGGGGCATTACCCTGACCGATAACATGATCTTCCTCTTCCTCGGCAGTCAAATATACAATCTCATCATTATTCAGATTGGCAACGCCATTCTCAATCTTACGATATGGAGTCTCTATGAAGCCTAGTTCATTAATCTTAGCATATACACACAGAGATGATATCAGACCGATGTTTGGTCCTTCAGGACTCTCGATAGGACACAGACGACCATAGTGAGTATAGTGTACGTCACGCACCTCGAAACCAGCACGCTCACGTGATAGACCGCCAGGACCAAGGGCAGAGAGACGACGCTTATGCGTTACTTCAGCCAACGGATTGGTCTGGTCCATGAACTGCGACAGGGGATTGGTTCCGAAGAAGGAGTTGATAACGCTGGAAATGGTCTTAGCGTTAATCAGGTCGGTCGGAGTGAACACCTCATTGTCACGAACGTTCATGCGCTCACGGATGGTACGACTCATACGAGCCAATCCTATTGAGAACTGATTAGAGAGCTGTTCACCAACGGTACGTACACGACGATTAGACAGGTGGTCAATATCATCTACGGTAGCCTTTGAGTTGATCAGCTGAATCAGGTACTTGATAATCTCAATGATATCCTCCTTAGTCAGCACACGAACATCCATTTCCGTGTTCAGACCAAGTTTCTTATTAATACGATAACGGCCTACCTCGCCTAAGTCGTAACGCTTATCAGAGAAGAAAAGGTTCTGAATAACCTCACGAGCACTGGCGTCATCGGCAGGATCTGCATTACGTAACTGACGATAGATATAGAGGACAGCTTCCTTCTCTGAGTTCGAGGGGTCTTTCTGCAACGTATTGAAGATAATAGAGAAATCCTGAGCCATAACCTCGTCCTTATGAACGAGAATAGTAGAAGCACCACTCTCCAAAATCTCAATCATATTCTCTTCGGTAATCTCTGTCTCGCGCTCCATGATAACCTCATTACGCTCAATGGATACTACCTCACCTGTGTCCTCATCCACGAAATCCTCGTTCCAACTCTTCAAAACACGGGCAGCAAGCTTACATCCAACTACCTTCTTCAGGGCTGCCTTGTTAACTTTTACTTCCTCTGCTAAATTAAAAATCTGCAGAATATCTTTATCAGTCTCGTAACCGATGGCTCTCAGCAATGTGGTAACAGGCAACTTCTTCTTACGATCAATGTATGCGTACATCACATTGTTAATGTCGGTTGCAAACTCTATCCATGAGCCCTTAAAGGGAATAATACGAGCAGAATAGAGCAGCGTTCCGTTGGCATGAACGTTCTGTCCGAAGAACACGCCTGGAGAACGGTGCAACTGAGACACTACAACACGCTCGGCACCATTAATTACAAAGGTACCATTAGCCGTCATATACGGAATAGGACCAAGGAAAACGTCCTGAATCACTGTTCCGAAATCCTCATGATCAGGATCCGTACAATAAAGTTTCAGCTTAGCCTTCAAGGGTACGCTATAAGTCAGACCACGCTCCAAACACTCATC
This sequence comes from uncultured Prevotellaceae bacterium, assembly GCA_902770195.1. Classification (GTDB taxonomy): domain Bacteria; phylum Bacteroidota; class Bacteroidia; order Bacteroidales; family Bacteroidaceae; genus Prevotella. The sequence goes on along the minus strand of CACXSA010000041.1, from coordinate 1,274 downwards.
AATGGTGTAACGAGGAGGGTCGATATAGTAATCCAAGAACTCAAGAACAAAGTTATTACGTGTATCGGTAATAGGGAAGTTCTCTGCGAACACCTTATATAGACCGTCATTCTTGCGTTCCTTATCCAACTGTAAGAAGTCTTTGAAAGACTTTAATTGCACATCGAGAAAATCCGGAAACGGCATCGGATTCTTGACGCTGCCAAAGTTTACTCTGTTATCAATTACTTTTGAAGCCATATATTATTGTTTTGATTTATAACCGGAAATTCCGGAGAATCCGGACAGTCCGGATTATAAAAGACAAGAAAATGGTCGGGAACCCTCTACTGGAGAGCTCCCAACCATATAATTGTTTGTTGTGCCTGATTATTTCAGCTCAACTACTGCACCGGCCTCTTCGATAGCCTTCTTCAGGTTCTCAGCCTCGTCCTTAGACAGACCTTCCTTCAAAGTAGAAGGAGCACCATCTACGAGATCCTTAGCTTCCTTCAGACCCAGTCCGCAAGCTTCCTTAACGGCCTTTACAACCTGCAGCTTAGCAGCACCAGCTTCCTTCAGAACAACGTCGAAAGAAGTCTTCTCCTCAGCGGCAGCCTCAGCGCCACCAGCAGCAGGACCAGCAGCAACAGCAACAGCTGCAGCAGCGGGCTCAATTCCATACTCGTCCTTCAGGACTGTTGCCAACTCTTGTACTTCTTTTACTGTGAGGTTTACCAACTCCTCAGCAATAGCTTTAAATAGCTTTAATATCTGCCATTTTATTTAAAATTTTAATTGTTTTTTAATGTTAATGTTACTTATTGTTCGCTTATTTGTTACGCTCAGCGATAGCGTCAAGCAGTCCGTGAATCTTACCACCAGCATTCAGACCAGAAACAACGTTCTTGACTGGAGACTGGAGCAGAGCCACAACATCGGCGATGAGTTCGTTCTTGCTCTTGATAGATACGAGCTCTTCCAATTTGTCAGCACCAACGAAGAAACCTTCCTCAGCATAAGCAGCTTTCAGTGCAGGAATACCTTCCTTCTTGTACTCCTTCAACAGCTTTGCAGGAACGTTAGCTGCCTGTGTGAACATCACAGCTGTGTTACCCTTCAGACTGTCATAGAGTGGTGAGAAGTCAATTTCCGAAGCTTCGAAAGCCTTGTGGAGAAGAGTATTCTTCACAACGACCATCTTAATCTCATTCTTGAAACACTTGCGACGCAGGTTACTGGTCTGCTCAGCGTTCAATCCGGTAACGTCTACCAGATAGAAATGAGGATATTCG
>CACXSA010000040.1 GCA_902770195.1 uncultured Prevotellaceae bacterium | reverse complement strand
CCGCTTGCGCCGATGGTACTGCAATGCAATGCGGGAGAGTAGGAGGCCGCCACTTTTTTTCTTGAGCACCCTGTTTCAGCAATGAGACAGGGTGCTTTTATTGTTTGCATACATGAACTGCGGGGACGGGTACCTGTTCCGCGTCCTGCAAAACAGCACTTTAAGGCGGCCAAGGAGGAGAAATGCCGGGGTGGGGTTCCTCTTCTTTTTTGCAATATGTTATACCAATTCGGGTATAATTTGGGGTAATATATTAAATTTTATACCCGAGATGATATATTATTTCTAATAAATTCGTATCTTTGTACCCGTTAAGGTATAATAACAAGTATGACTTTATCAGAACATATCAAGCAGAAGCGAAAGAAGAACGGTCTTTCTCAAGTAGAATTGGCCGAGCGAGCTGGCGTGGGACTCAGATTTGTGAGAGACCTCGAACAAGGCAAGCAGACCCTGAGAATGGACAAGGTAAATGAGGTGCTGGCCTTGTTTGGCGAACATCTAGGACCCGTAAAAGCAGACATTGCATGAAACAGGCAGGTATCTACGTCAATGATGTTTTCTGTGGTATGCTCACAGAGGACGAAGAGGGCTATCATTTCTGCTACGACAAGGACTACTTTGCCAGACAGGATGCTACTCCCGTCAGTCCGACAATGCCCCTGACGGAACAACAGTATGATAAGGAAATGATGTTCCCTGTCTTTGATGGTCTCATTCCTGAAGGCTGGCTTTTGGAAATTGCATCGACATCCTGGAAGATTGACCCACGGGACAGAATGTCACTTTTGATGGCATGTTGTAAGGATTGCATAGGAAATATAAGTGTAAAACCATTGGAAACATGAGTAAGTGTCTATATTGTTACCAGGAACTGGAAGAAGGACAGGTGGACTTTCACCCAGGCTGTGCACGTAAATTCTTCGGTAGCGAAGCAGTACCTCAGCTTCCATATACGCGCGACAACATGTCTGAACTAGCCAGACAGGTGATTCGTACCAGCGCATCGGTCACGGGCGTGCAAGCCAAGATGTCGCTCGACGTGAACCGCGGTGGTAAGAACGAGCCCTCCAAGTTTACCATCGTCGGACTATGGGGTAAATATATCTTCAAGCCACAAAGTGCCAAATACCCTTGTCTGCCTGAATTGGAAGACCTCACCATGAAGATGGCAGATGCAGCACATATACGAACTGCCCGCCATACCCTTATTCGTCTTGCCGATGGTGAATTAGGTTATCTGACCATCAGGATGGATCGTGGAAAGAAAGGTGAGAAAATATCTATGCTTGATATGTGCCAACTAACCAACCGTCTTACAGAACATAAGTACATGGGCACCTATCAGCAGTTGGCAGAAACCATCATGAAATACTCATCGGCCCCCATGCTTGACGTTCAACGCTTTTGGGAACTGGTGTTGTTCTCATGGATGACGGGCAATTCCGATATGCATTGCAAGAACTTTTCGCTGATAGACACCGGCAATGGAGAGTATGCGTTGGCACCCGCATACGATTTACTGGCAGTGCTGCTGGCAGACCCTGCGGATACCGATGAAATGGCGATGAGTTTCACCATTGGTGGTAATAAAAGCGGCTTCGACCGCAGCACCTTCATAACGGCTTTTACCCAAAGCGGTATTTCTATACCCAGATCAGAGAAGATGATAGACCGTATGATGGGTTGTCTTCCAGTATGGAAAGAACTCATCGACCGTTCATTCCTTCCTGAGAAAATGAAGAGGGACTACTGCTCTTTATTGGACAAGCGAAAAAGCATGCTACTCTAATATGATAATAATATGTGCAAAACGAAACGTTTTTCATAGAAAGTTTGTACCTTTGGCTTTGCCGAAGTTCCCTCTGATCTGTACTGAGATAACAGTATGGCATCGGTAACGTAATGGATGTCCAAAACTTAGAGAAGAATCAACGAAACAAAATCATAAAAGAGTTATGCGACCAAGGAGCAGGATCCAGACAACTGGCCCGAATAACGGGCATCAGTTACGGGATTATTCAAAGAGTAGCAACAGATCTGAGTCCCCTGATCTAAACGTGGCCTTCAACGCTACGCGCTTCTACAGCGCCAACGGCGGCAATCGTTACTTCGGCTTCTCCGTGCGTCTGGCTTCTGTTGGCTCAGAGTAGACCCTTGTTTATTTGCTTCCGCCAGCTGGTGGAAATGCTCCAAACAACAAAGTAGCGTTTCTACCAATTGGTGGAAATGCTCCAAACAACAAAGTAGCGTTTCTACCAATTGGTGGAAATGTTTCAAACAACAAAGTAGCGTTTCTACCAATTGGTGGAAATGTTTCAAACAACAAAGTAGCGTTTCTACCAATTGGTGGAAGTATTTCAAACAGAAAAGTAACGTTTGCGACAACTGTCGGAAATACTTCAAACAGAAAAGTAGCGTTTCCACCAACTGGTGGAAGTGCTCCGTAATAGTGTAAGAAATAAGAATTTATGATAGAAGAACGCAGATATAGCAAAAGAGAGCTGGCACGACTCTATTGGCCAAAAAACCGGAATATCAAGTCGGCACTGAAGAACCTGCGCCATATAGTACCTTTGCATTGTCGTCCAAGTGGTACGGATTGCGAGCATTAATACTTGCAATTGCTGGGGTTAATAGTAACAATTGCGGCGATTAATACTTATTATCAACTATTTTAAAACAAACAGTTATGGGAGGGTTATCACAAAAAAATCGCAAAAAATGCGGGTATCTGTCCGATTATTCGTATCTTTGCCCTTCAGTTAATAAATCCATGATGAAAACGATGACAAGATTAGCTTTGATGGTTGTGGCCTCGCTGCTGTCAACCGCAATATTTGCCGGTGAGAAACTGGAGTTGAAGGATTTGACGAGTGACGACTTCACTGCTGCCTCGGTGGGCAGTGTGCGCCCGTTGTCCGACGGGGAGCGTTATGCCCGTATGGGAGAGGGCGGAAGGTGTATTGAGGTGTGCTCGTTCAAGACGGGCAAACAGGTTGGGACGCTGTTGGACGTGAACGATGTAAAGGGTGGCGAGATAGAGCGCATAGACGGCTACCAGGTGAGTCCTGACGGTCGGTATGTGCTAGTTCAGACCCATACGAAGCGCATCTACCGCCATTCGCACACGGCAGCATACTATATCTACCGCGTGGCAGACCATAGGCTGACTCCCCTGTCGGCAAATGGTGACCAGCAGACGCCGCTCTTCTCGCCCGACGGAGCGCGCATAGCTTTTGTGAGAGACAATAACATCTTTCTGGTAAGCAACCTGGATGCTCCCCAGGAGGTTCAGGTGACGACGGACGGTCGCCGCAACGAGGTGATTAACGGCATACCCGACTGGGTAAACGAGGAGGAGTTCGGCAACGACCGTGCCATGGTGTTCACGGCAGACGGCAGCCATGTGGTGTGGATTCGCTACGACGAGACTGCGGTGAAGCAATACTCGATGCCGCTGTTCAAAGGACTGAAACCCGAAAAGAAGGAGTTTGCCGACTACCCGGGCTTCTATACTTATAAATATCCGATAGCCGGCGAGCAGAACGCTACGGTGACGGTGTGGAGCTATGACATAGCCGCCAAGAAGACGCAACAATTGCAGGTGCCATTGGAACCAGACGGCTATATTCCCAGGGTCATCATGATCAGCGATGCCGGAAAGGTGGCTGTCTATACCATGAACCGCCATCAGGACTGCCTGAGCATCTACATGGGCGATGCCGCCACGGGACAGGTGCAGAAGGTGATAGAGGAAAAGGCGGAGAAATACGTCAGGGAGGAAGCCATGAGCGGCATCCAGATAACTGACCGCCACATCCTGTTGCCCAGCGACCGTACGGGATATATGCACTTGTATCTGTACGACCTCAGCGGCAAGCTGATCCGGCAGATAGAGGACGGGGACTACGAGGTGAGCGCTGTCTATGGCTACGACGAACGCACGGGCGACACCTACTATGCATCGCACGAGAACGGTGCCACGGAACAACAGGTGTGGGTGGCGCATAAGAACGGACGGCGCGAGTGTCTGACCCGCCAGTCGGGATGGAGCATGGCACTGTTCAGCAGCAACTTCAAATACTTCATCCATACGTGGAGCGACATGAATACGCCTACCGTCTGCACGCTGTGCAACAGCAAGGGGAAGGTGCTGGAAACACTGGTGGAGAACCAGGCTTTGACAGACCGCCTGAGTGCGTACGATCTTGGCAAGCGCGAGCTGTTCTCGCTGACAACGGCCGACGGTGTGGTGCTGAACGGATGGATGGTGAAGCCGGCAGATTTCGACCCTAACAGGAAATATCCCGTGGTGATGTATCAGTACGGCGGACCGGGTAACCAGCAGGTGAAGAACGCATGGAACATCGGACAGGCAGGGCGCGGTGCACTGCTGGAGCAGTATCTCTGTCAGCAAGGCTTCGTGTGCGTCTGCATTGATAATCGCGGCACGGGCGGACGCGGTGCTGCATTTGAGAAATGCACCTATCTGAAGTTGGGTCAGTTGGAGGCCCATGATCAGGTGGAAGCCGCCCTGTGGCTGGGTCGCCAAAGCTATGTTGACAAAGACCGCATTGCCATTTGGGGCTGGTCGTTCGGCGGTTTCAATACGCTGATGGCCATGTCGGAAGGACGGGATGTGTTCTGTGCAGGAATAGCCATCGCCCCGCCAACCTCATGGCGCTATTATGACACGATATATACGGAGCGCTACATGCGCACCCCTCAGGAGAATGCCGGAGGGTATGACGACTGTCCTCTGTCCAGAGCAGACAAGTTGCACGGCGACTTGCTGCTGTGTCACGGAATGACCGATGATAACGTACACTTCCGCAATACGGCAGAATATACGGAGGCACTGGTGCAGGAGGGCAAGGACTTCCGCCAGCTGGTCTATACCAACCGCAACCACAGCATCTACGGTGGCAACACGCGCAACCACCTGTATAAGCAGTGTATAGACTTCTTTATGGAAAAGGTGAAAAGTGTAAGGTGTAAGATGAAAGGTGAAAAGTGAAAGGATGAAACAGGAAAAGAAAAGGCCCCTCGTTTTTGAGGAGCCTTTTTTCTTTAATAATTCTCAGGCTTGATTTGGAAGTAAGCCTGTGGGTGGTCACAGACAGGACATACATCGGGAGCCTTCTTGCCGATAACGATATGTCCGCAGTTGGCGCACTGCCAGATGACGTCGCCATCCTTTGAGAACACACGCTCCTTCTGCACATTGTCCAGCAGTTTGCGGTAGCGCTCCTCGTGAGCCTTCTCAATCTTGGCAACACCCTCGAACTTCTCGGCAATCTCGTCAAAGCCTTCCTCGCGGGCCTCACGAGCCATGCGGGCATACATGTCGGTCCACTCGAAATTCTCGCCACCGGCGGCAGCCTCCAGGTTGCTGGCAGTGTCCTTGATGGCACCGCCTTCCAACAGCTTGAACCACATCTTGGCGTGTTCCTTCTCGTTGGCGGCAGTCTCCTCAAAGATGGCTGCAATCTGTACGAAGCCGTCCTTCTTAGCCTTGGAAGCCCAGTAGCTATACTTGTTACGTGCCATTGACTCGCCTGCAAAAGCTTCTTGCAGGTTCTTTTCAGTTTTTGTTCCTTTCAGTTCTTTCATTGTCGTATTTTGTTTAGTTAATAAATGGGATTGCAGCTTTTTGGTTAGTTGTTTGACTGGTTTTAACCGTGGTGACTATATGGATATTTCGCCTCGGATGCTGCGCCTCATCATTTCACGGACTTTCTCGGGGTCGTTGTAGTGCGACTGCAGGAACATCAGTTTGGTGACGGCACTCTCAACGGTGGAATCGTAGCCGCTGACCACTCCGGCTTCCTGCAGATGGTAGCCCGTATCGTAGCGCCCCATCTCAACAGCACCCTGCATACACTGGCTGATGTTGACGATGACCTTGCCGTTGTGCGTTCCTTCTTTCAAGGCATTGAGCAGCCACGGGTTCTGGGGCGCATTGCCTGAGCCAAAGGTGCGCATGACGATGCTTTTCAGGTTGGGCGTGTGAATGATATGCCGTATGAGGTCTTCGCGTACTCCCGGGAACAGGGAGAAGATGATGACGTTGTTGTCAAGCCTGAAATGCGGCTTCATGGGCTTGGTGAAATCGGGCTTCAGTATCAAATCGCTATGATAGATAATGTTCACGCCGGCTTCGACCAGATGAGGATAGTTGAACGACTCGAACGCGTTGAACTCCTCGGCACTCTGCTTCGTGGTACGGTTGCCGCGCAACAGGTGTCCGCTGAAGTAGATGCCCACCTCGGGCACGCGAGCATGTCCCTCTTCGTCTTTGGCGGCGGCAATCTCTATCGAGGTGATGAGATTCTCTTTCCCGTCCGTGCGCAACTGACCGATGGGAAGTTGCGAGCCCGTAAAGATAACCGGCTTGGTGAGGTTCTCCAGCATATAGGAGAGCGCCGAGGCGGTGTAAGCCATCGTGTCGGTACCATGAAGCACGACAAAGCCGTCGTACTCATCGTAGTGGTCGGCAATGACATGCGAGAGGTCTGTCCACAGGCGTGGTGACATGTCGCTGCTGTCAATGGGAGGGTTGAACTGGTAAGTAGCTATCTCCGTGTCAAACTGATTGAGTTCAGGCACGTTGTTCAGCAGGTGCTCGAAATCGAAAGGTTCCAGTGCACCAGTCTGCGGGTTCCGGTTCATGCCGATGGTTCCGCCTGTATAGATGAGCAGTACTTTACTTTGCATGTGTGCAAAGATACGAAATAATTTTTCATATAGTGTCAACGTTTACGTTAATTTTTCTTCAAAATTTCAAGAATGTTGCCGTGATATGGATTTATTTCACTATCTTTGCATCCAATTGAACAATATCTCTAAAACAAAACAATATTATGAAACAATTCAATGACAAGAATTTTGTGCTCGACAACGAGGTAGCACAAGACCTGTATCACAATCATGCGGCAAAGATGCCAATCATTGACTATCACTGTCACCTGATTCCTGAAATGGTAGCTAACGACCATAAGTTTAAGAGCATTACCGAGCTGTGGCTGGGTGGTGACCATTACAAGTGGCGCGCCATGCGTACCAATGGTGTTGACGAGCGATTCTGCACGGGAAAGGACACTACAGACTGGGAGAAGTTTGAGAAGTGGGCAGAGACCGTTCCTTACACGCTGCGCAACCCGCTGTACCACTGGACCCACCTGGAGCTGAAGACCGCTTTCGGTATCGAAAAGATCCTGTCGCCCAAGACAGCCCGTGAGATTTTCGATGAGTGTAATGAGAAACTGAAGCAGCCTGAGTTCTCAGCTCGTGGACTGATGAAGCACTACAACGTAGAGTGCGTCTGCACCACCGATGATCCTGTAGATGATCTGCACAATCACATTGAATATGCCAAGCATAAGGCTGACGATGACCCCATGATGATTCCTGCATGGCGTCCTGACAAGGCTATGAACATCGACGCTCCTGAGTTTTCCGCATATGTTGACCAGCTGGCTCATGTCAGTGGTGTCGAGATCCGCAAGTTTGCCGATATGGTTGATGCCCTGCAGAAGCGTCACGACTTCTTTGCCGCCAATGGCTGTAAGTTGTCTGACCACGGTATCGAGGAGTTCTACGATGAAGACTATACCGACTCACAGATTGAGACCATCTTCGGTAAGGCATTGCGCGGACAGCAGCTCAGCAACCTGGAGGTTCGTCAGTACAAGCACTGCTTCCTTACCGTAATGGCTGAAATGGATGCTGATGCCGACTGGACACAGCAGTTCCACTATGGTGCTATCCGTAACAACAATACCAAGATGTTGAATCAGCTGGGACCTGACACCGGTTTCGACTCTATCGGTGAGTTCAATACCGCTAAGGCCATGTCGAAGTTCCTGAACAAGCTGAACATGGAAGACAAGCTTACGCGTACTATATTATATACGTTGAATCCTTGTGCCAACGAGGTGATTGCTACCATGCTGGGTAACTTCCAGGGTGGTGAGCCCGGCAAGATCCAGTTTGGTTCCGGCTGGTGGTTCAATGATCAGAAGGACGGTATGGAGCGTCAGATGAATGCCCTGTCAGTGCTGGGTCTGCTGAGCCGCTTCGTAGGTATGCTGACAGACAGCCGTTCTTTCCTGAGCTATCCGCGTCATGAGTATTTCCGTCGCATCCTCTGCAATATGCTGGGTAACGACGTTGAGAAGGGCTTGCTGCCCGATGACCGTGAGCTGTTGGGTAAGATGGTTGAGGACATCAGTTACAACAATGCTCGTAGATATTTCAAGTTCTATTAAAAAAAATTGGCTATCCCCGTACAGGATAGCCATTTTTTTTGTACTTTTGCACCCGAATAATTAATAAGCACAAAAACTCTAAGGTAAAACGGTATGTGTGGAATAGTAGGATATATAGGTAAAAAAGAGGCTTTCCCCATTTTGATTAAGGGACTTCGCAGACTGGAATATCGTGGATATGATTCCGCTGGTGTGGCACTAATTAACGAAGACGGTAACCTGAACGTCTATAAGTCGAAGGGAAAGGTAGATAATCTGTGTGAATATTGTAGTGACAAGAATGTGAGCGGTACGATAGGTATTGCCCATACCCGCTGGGCTACTCACGGAGAGCCCTCTTCGCGTAATGCCCATCCTCATTATTCTCAAAGCCATAATCTGGCCATCATCCATAACGGCATTATTGAGAACTATGCCGATATCAAGGAAAAACTGAAAACCAAGGGTGTGCAGTTTGTCAGCGATACCGATACCGAGGTGCTGGTCCAGCTGATAGAGTATATCATGATGAAAAAGAACCTGTCGCTCTTGGAGGCTGTACAGGTAGCCCTCTATCAGGTGATTGGCGCCTATGCCATTGCAGTACTTGACAAGCGCGACCCCAACCAGATTGTAGCAGCCCGCAAGCAGAGTCCTCTGGTGGTGGGTATCGGTGACGATGAGTTCTTCCTGGGCAGTGATGCCAGTCCTATCGTAGAATACACCGACAAGGTGGTCTATCTGGAGGATGGAAATATCGCCTTGATTCGTCGCGGTGAGGATATCCATGTGATGAGCATTCTGGGTGAAGAGCAGGAACTGAAGGTAAAGACCGTAGATATAGACCTGGGTCAGATAGAGAAGGGCGGTTACGACCACTTCATGCTGAAGGAAATCTTCGAGCAGCCGGAGTGCCTGACCAACTGTATGCGCGGTCGTGTGAATTTAGAGGCCAATCATGTTACGCTGTCAGCACTGATCGATTTCCGTCGTCAGATGCTGGAAGCCAAGCGCGTAGTCATCGTGGCCTGCGGAACTTCCTGGCATGCAGGGCTGATAGGCAAGCAACTGATAGAGACCTATTGCCGCGTGCCTGTTGAGGTAGAGTATGCTTCCGAGTTCAGATACCGTAATCCTGTGGTTGGCAAGGGTGATGTGGTCATAGCCATTTCACAGAGTGGTGAGACGGCAGATACATTGGCTGCCGTGCAGTTGGCGAAGGAACGCGGAGCCTTTATCTATGGTGTCTGCAATGCCATTGGCAGCAGCATCCCCCGTAATACAGATACAGGTACTTACATCCATGTGGGACCGGAGATTGGTGTGGCTTCCACGAAGGCCTTTACCGGACAGGTGACAGTGCTCACCATGATAGCGTTGGCAATGGGTGAGGCAAAGGGTACTATCGAACGCGATGAATACCTGAAGATAGTCAAGGGCCTCAGTGAAATACCAGATAAGATTCGTGAGGTGCTGAAAACCAATGAGAAAGTGAAGGATTTGGCACGTACCTTTACTTATGCCCATAATTTCCTCTATCTGGGTCGTGGCTTCTCCTATCCTGTAGCCTTGGAGGGTGCCTTGAAACTGAAGGAGATATCCTATATCCATGCAGAAGGATACCCTGCTGCAGAGATGAAGCACGGTCCTATTGCGTTGATTGACTCAGACATGCCCGTTGTGGTCATTGCAACCCATAATGCCATGTACGAGAAAGTGCTGAGTAACATCCAGGAGATAAAAGCCCGTCAGGGTAGGGTGATTGCCCTGGTGTCGAAAGGTGACACCACCATCTCGAAGATAGCCGATGAGACCATAGAGTTGCCAGATGTCCTGGAGTGTCTGGAACCACTGGTGGCCACTATTCCCCTGCAGCTGCTGGCCTATCACGTTGCTGTCTGCAAGGGTAAGAATGTTGACCAACCCAGAAACTTGGCAAAGAGCGTTACTGTAGAATGATATGAAGGGCGAATCGTCAATGACGGTTCGCCCCTTTTTTAAACTTGATAATGGAAGAACTGAAACATGAGTGTGGTGTGGCGATGATTCGCCTGTTAAAGCCACTGGAGTATTACGAGCAGAAGTACGGCACGTGGGGCTACGGACTGAATAAGCTCTATCTGATGATGGAGAAGCAGCACAACCGAGGTCAGGAAGGTGCAGGTTTAGCCAGTGTACAATTAGATACGGCTCCTGGCAGTGAGTATATGTTCCGCGAGAGAGCAGAAGGCAAGGATGCCATTACGGAGATTTTCTCAAAAGTGAATCGCGATTTTGCCGGTCAGTTGTATATGGGTCACTTGCGCTATTCGACCACGGGCAAGAGCGGTCTGACCTATGTGCATCCCTTCCTGCGCCGAAACAACTGGAAGGCGAAGAATCTATGCCTGTGTGGTAACTTCAATATGACCAACATAGACGAGGTCTTTCAGAAGATTACCGCCCAAGGACAACATCCCCGTATCTATAGCGACTCCTATATCATGCTGGAGTGGATGGGACACCGTCTGGACCGTGAGGTGGAGCGCAACTTCATAGAAGCCCAACAAAAGGGACTGACAGGATGTGACATTACTGCCTATATTGACAATCATGTAGAGATGGGTAATGTGCTGCGTACCACGATGCCCGATTTTGATGGCGGCTACGTGGTCTGCGGACTGACCGGCTCTGGTGAGATGTTCTCCATGCGCGACCCCTGGGGCATCCGTCCGGCATTCTATTATCAGGATGATGAAGTAGTAGCCTTGGCCTCTGAGCGCCCCGTGTTACAAACTACTTTCAATCTGAATGCAAGCGATGTACAGGAACTGGCTCCTGGGCAGGCACTGATAGTCAACAATCGCGGCGAAGCCAATCTGGAACAGATTATCCCACAGCGTGGCTATTCTCCATGCTCTTTCGAGCGTATCTATTTCAGTCGCGGCAATGACAGCGAAATCTATCAGGAACGTAAGAAACTGGGTGAGCAACTGACCACCTCCATCCTCAAGGCTGTTGACTATGATGTTGACCACACTGTATTCTCCTTCATCCCCAATACGGCGGAGGTGGCTTACTACGGTATGTTGGGTGGATTCAAACGATATCTGAACGACCGTAAGATAGAACGCATAGAACGTTTAGGGCGTATTCCGACGCGCGAGGAACTGGAGACCATTCTGAACGACTATGTGCGCTCGGAGAAAGCAGCATGGAAAGACATCAAGCTGCGCACCTTTATCACCGAGGGCAACCAGCGCAACGATCTGGCCTCTCACGTCTATGACATCACTTATGACGTATTGGAGAAGAAGGTAGATAATCTGGTGGTCATTGACGACTCCATTGTTCGTGGAACAACGCTGAAGGAGAGTATCATCAAGATACTGGACCGCCTGCATCCCAAGAAAATCGTGCTGGTGTCCAGTGCTCCACAGATACGTTATCCCGACTATTACGGTATCGACATGGCCCGTCTGGAGGAGTTTATTGCTTTCCGTGCCTGTATTGAGTTGTTGAAGGAACGGGGCATGCACCATCTGATAGAAGATGTTTATCGTCAGTGCAAGAAGGGAGGCTTGGAAACTTTTGTCAAGCAGCTTTATAAACCCTTTGCCGTTGAGGAGCTGAATGCCAAAATTGTGGAGATGCTGCGCCCGGAAGGGGTTGATACTCCCATAGAACTAGTCTTCCAGTCAATAGAAGGACTTCATACCGCCTGTCCTCATCATCCTGGCGACTGGTATTTCACGGGCGACTATCCCACACCTGGCGGCATACGGCTGTGCAATCAGGCATTTGTGAACTATATAGAAAAGGTGTATAATCAGGAAACAAAATTCTAGAAAGATAACAATGAAAGAAGTAACACTCGTCTTAGATGACGGAACGCAGTTTCACGGACAATCATTCGGCTATGAGAAAAACGTAGCCGGTGAAGTGGTGTTTAACACTGCCATGATGGGATATCCAGAGTCGCTTACCGACCCAAGCTATGCCGGACAGATGCTGGTAACCACTTTCCCCTTGGTAGGCAACTATGGCGTGCCGAAGTTCAGTTTTGAGAAGAACGGCCTGCCTACCTTTATGGAGAGCGACCGCATTTATGCCACCGCACTTATCGTGAGCGATTACAGTGAGCAGTACAGTCACTGGAATGCCCACGAAAGCCTTAGCGAATGGCTTAAACGTGAACAGGTGCCTGGCGTGACAGGTATTGATACTCGCGAGCTGACGAAGGTGCTCAGGGAACATGGTGTGATGATGGGACGGTTGCTGTTCGGGGATAAATCCCATGAGACCGATGAGTCCTATAAGAATCAGGAGGACTATGGTTCCGTGAACTGGGTGGAGCGTGTTTCGTGCAAGGACGTTATCCGCTATAACGAGGGAGCGGGTAAGAAGGTGGTTCTGGTGGATTGTGGTGTGAAAGCCAACATTATCCGCTGTCTTATCAATCGGGGTGTTGAAGTGGTTCGTGTTCCATGGAACTATGATTATACCGGTATGCAGTTCGACGGTCTGTTTCTGGCTAATGGTCCTGGCGACCCAGACAAGTGTGTGGATGCTGTGGATATTCTGAAGAAGCAACTCTCTGCCAACCGTAAGCCCGTTTGTGGCATCTGTATGGGTAATCAGTTGTTGGCGAAGGCTGCAGGTGCTACTATCTATAAGTTGAAGTACGGACATCGCAGCCACAATCAACCTGTTCGTGAGGTGGGCACCACCCGTTGCTATGTGACATCCCAGAATCACGGCTATGCTGTTGATGCTTCTACGTTAGGCAAGGAGTGGCGCGAGTTGTTTGTCAATATGAACGATGGTTCCAACGAAGGCATCCGCCATCAGACGAACCCTTGGTTCTCCAGCCAATTCCATCCAGAGGCCTGTTCTGGTCCTGTTGATACAGAATTTATGTTTGACCGTTTTATAGAAGCTTTATAAGTGATGAAATACGATAATATCAAGAAAGTGTTGCTCTTAGGAAGTGGCGCACTGAAAATCGGTGAGGCAGGCGAGTTCGACTATTCCGGCAGCCAGGCCTTGAAAGCCCTGCGTGAGGAAGGTATCAAGACGGTGCTCATCAATCCGAATATTGCCACCGTGCAAACGTCAGAGGGTGTTGCCGACGAGGTATATTTCCTGCCCGTACAGCCCTATTTTGTCGAACAGGTTATCCAGAAGGAACGCCCTGATGGTATCCTGTTGGCTTTCGGTGGTCAGACCGCACTGAACTGTGGTGTGGAACTATATCAAAGTGGTGTACTGGAGAAGTATGGCGTGCGTGTGCTGGGTACTCCTGTGCAGGCCATTATTGACACCGAAGACCGTGAACTGTTTGTCAGGAAGCTCGACGAGATAGATGTGAAGACCATCAAGAGCGAGGCTTGCGAGAACATCCAGCAGGCCCGTCAGGCAGCCAAGTCACTGGGCTATCCGGTCATTCTTCGTGCCGCCTATGCCTTGGGTGGACTGGGTTCTGGTTTTTGTGATAACGAAGAGGAACTTGACAAGTTAGCAGAGAAAGCCTTTGCCTTCTCGCCGCAGGTGCTGGTGGAGAAAAGTCTGAAAGGTTGGAAGGAGATAGAGTATGAAGTGGTACGCGACCGTTTTGACAACTGTATCACCGTCTGCAATATGGAAAATTTCGACCCTCTGGGCATCCATACCGGCGAGAGCATCGTAATAGCCCCCTCGCAGACGCTCACTAACTCAGAATATCATAAGCTGCGCGCCCTTGCCATCAAGATAATCCGTCATATCGGTATCGTGGGCGAGTGTAATGTGCAGTATGCCTTTGACCCGCAGTCTGAAGACTATCGTGTCATTGAGGTCAACGCCCGTCTGTCGCGCTCATCCGCCCTGGCTTCTAAAGCCACAGGTTATCCCCTGGCCTTCGTTGCTGCCAAACTAGGCTTGGGCTATGGACTCTTCGAATTGAAGAATTCCGTTACCAAGACCACCAGTGCCTTCTTCGAGCCAGCCCTCGACTACGTGGTGTGTAAGATTCCACGTTGGGACCTCTCCAAGTTCCACGGTGTCGATAAGGAACTGGGTTCCAGCATGAAGAGTGTTGGTGAGGTAATGGCCATTGGACGAAACTTCGAGGAAGCCATTCAGAAAGGTCTGCGTATGATAGGGCAGGGGATGCATGGCTTCGTGGAGAACAAGGAATTGCAGATTCCTGATATCGATGCAGCCCTGCGAGAACCTACCGACAAGCGTGTGTTTATCATTTCGAAGGCGATGCATCTGCCTGAATATGATATCGACAAGATTCATGAGTTGACCAAGATAGACAAGTGGTTCCTGTATAAGTTGAAGCATATCATTGATATTGACGAGCAGCTGAAACGAGAACACATCAATACGCTTGATGCTAACTTGCTGTGCGAGGCTAAGGTTTATGGCTTCACAGACTTCCAGATAGCCCGTTCCATAGGATTGGAGGGTGAGTTCACCAATATGCATCAGGCCATGCTGGTAGTGCGCAATCGTCGTAAGCAGTTAGGTATTGTTCCTGTTGTCAAGCAGATTGATACCTTGGCTGCTGAGTATCCTGCCCAGACCAACTATCTCTATGTAACATACGGTTCTGCAGGCTGCGCTAACAGTTCAACAGGAAATGATATCCAGTACGAGCACGACCATCGCAGCATCATCGTGCTAGGCTCAGGAGCCTACCGTATAGGAAGCAGTGTAGAGTTCGACTGGTGCGGTGTACAGGCTCTGAATACTATCCGCAAGGAAGGGTGGCGTTCTGTCATGATCAATTACAACCCGGAAACCGTATCTACTGACTATGATATGTGTGATCGTCTATATTTTGACGAGCTTACCTTCGAGCGTGTTCTCGACATCATTGACATGGAGCAACCCTATGGTGTCATTGTTTCTACGGGAGGTCAGATACCTAACAACCTGGCTGTCTATCTCGATGAGGCCGGTGTACGCATTCTGGGAACGCAAGCCGGTGATATCGACGGTGCTGAAGACCGTGCCAAATTCTCCCAAATGCTCAATGAGCTGGGTGTTAACCAACCCGAGTGGAGTGCTCTGACCTCCATGAAGGACATTGATGATTTTGTGGGCAGAGTAGGGTTCCCTGTGCTGGTACGTCCCTCTTATGTGCTCTCGGGGGCTGCCATGAATGTCTGCTCCAACAATGAAGAACTGGAAAAGTTCCTGCAGTTGGCAGCTAATGTTTCCGAAGATCACCCTGTGGTGGTTTCCAAGTTCATAGAACATGCCAAGGAAATAGAGATGGATGCTGTTGCCAAGGATGGTGAGATACTGGCTTATGCCATTTCTGAGCATATAGAGTTTGCTGGTGTCCACTCTGGCGATGCTACCATCCAGTTCCCTCCACAGAAGTTGTATGTTGAGACCGTACGGCGTATCAAGCGCATCTCGCGCCAGATAGCTAAGGCACTGCATATCAACGGTCCCTTCAATATTCAATATATGGCGCGCGAGAATGATATTCTGGTCATTGAGTGTAACCTGCGAGCTTCGCGTTCTTTCCCCTTTGTTTCGAAAGTGCTCAAACTGAACCTCATAGAACTGGCTACCAAAGTTATGCTGGGAATGCCTGTTGAGAAACCAGCCAAGAACCTCTTCGATCTTGACTATGTGGGCATCAAGGCCTCACAGTTCTCTTTCAACCGTCTGCAGAAGGCCGATCCTGTGCTGGGCGTTGATATGGCCTCGACGGGTGAGGTGGGTTGCATAGGCGACAATACCAACACGGCCCTGCTGAAAGCCATGTTATCTGTAGGTCATCGTATTCCCAAGAAGACGGTCTTGCTCTCTACAGGTTCTGCCAAACAGAAAGCCGAGATGTTGGATGCGGCACGTTTGCTGGTAGAACACGGCTATGAGCTTTATGCAACAGGCGGTACCTCTAAATACCTGACAGATAATGGCGTAAAGAATACGTTAGTGCACTGGCCTTCTGACGAGGGACAGCCGCAGGCATTGGATTTGCTGCACCAGCACAAGATAGACATGGTGGTGAATATTCCGAAGAATCTAACCTCCCACGAACTCACCAACGGCTATAAAATCCGTCGTGCCGCTATTGATCTGAACGTACCCCTTATCACCAATGCCCGACTGGCTTCTGCCTTCATTCAGGCGTTCTGTACAGTGGGTGTTGAAGGCATTGGAATCAAGGCGTGGAGCGAGTATAAGTGAAAAAAAATGGCAAATATTTGGCGGAATGCCAAATATTTGCTACTTTTGCACGGAATATAAACTAAAAGCCGAAGATATCGAATGGAGCTAAATGAAAGTTTTGAATCGAAAATCAATCGAAGCGACTATAAAATTCTGATTGTGGATGATGTTGTCAGCAATGTTTTGTTACTCAAAATATTGTTGACGAACGAGAAATTTCAGGTGTGTACGGCTAATAATGGTAAAGCATGTATTGAGGTGGCTAAAAAGGATAAGCCAGACCTTATCCTGTTGGATGTCATGATGCCTGAGTTGAACGGATTTGATACAGCAGTTATTCTGAAAGACGATCCTGAAACGCAAGATATTCCCATCATTTTCCTCACTGCTCTGAACAATCCTTCCGATTTGGTAAAGGGGTTCCAAAGTGGTGGTAATGATTTCCTGACAAAGCCCTTCAACAAGGAAGAGCTGGTGATGCGTGTTATGCATCAGATACAGTTGGTTGCTGCCAAGCGAATTATTGAGCGACAGAATGAAGAGTTGCGCCGTACTATCAACAACCGTGACAAGATGTACTCCGTCATTGCCCATGACCTTCGTTCGCCAATGGCTTCCATCCGTATGGTATTGAACCTGGCAGTCAATGTGGTATCTCCCGAAACAGTAGGACCTGAGATTTTCGAGCTTCTTGACAAAGCGAACCGTGAGTCAGAGGAAACGCATGACCTGTTGGACAACCTGCTGAAGTGGACGAAGAGTCAGACGGGTCGTCTGAATGTCGTCTATCAGGATTTTGACCTCGATGATGTTGTTCCAGGTGTGGTGGACATCTTCATGATGATAGCTGAGATGAAGAAGATAGACTTGAAGTATCTGCCTTCTGATGAGAAAATAACGGTTCATGCCGACAACGATATGGTAAAGACCATCCTCCGCAACTTTATTTCCAATGCCATCAAGTTTACGCCAGAGGGCAAGGGCATTGAGGTGTTCTACAAGAGAGATGGCGACTTTGTCCGTGTCTGCGTTCGCGACTACGGTGTGGGAATTGCTGCTGACCGTGTAAGCACGATCTTCCATAAGGGTGAGACGACCTATGGTACTGGCGGTGAAGAAGGATCAGGTCTTGGACTTCAGCTTTGTCAGGACTTTGCCCGCAAGAATGGTGGAGATGCTTATGTAGAGTCCGTGGAGGGCGAAGGCTCCATCTTCAGCTTTACGATACCGCTGAAGAAATGAGAAATTAGAAATGAGAAATGGGCTACCGCAATCCCCAAACATCGGGTGCGTAGCCCATTTCTCATTTCTAATTTTGTTTTATTCAGACTTGAATAAATCTTTTATGCCTCCGATACTTCCCAGCAGGTTGGTGGCTTCGTAAGGCAGATAAACCGTCTTCGTCTTGTCGCCCTGAGCCAATTCCTGCATCATCTGGATGTATTTCTGTGCTAGCAGGTAGTTGGCAGGATTGGTCGATTTACCTACAGCCTCAGTAATCAGTTCGATAGCCTTGGCTTCAGCTTCCGCTTTGCGGATGCGAGCCTGCGCCTCACCTTCAGCGTGCAAGATGGCTTGCTGCTTCTGGGCATCAGCACGGTTGATGATAGCCGTCTTTTCACCCTCAGAAGCCAGGATCTCAGCAGCTTTCTCACCCTCAGAGGTCAGAATCTGTGCACGCTTGTTACGTTCGGCCTGCATCTGTTTCTCCATAGCGTTCAGTACCGTTGCAGGAGGCACGATGTCCTGTAACTCAACGCGATTCACTTTCACACCCCATTTGTCGGTGGCATCGTCCAATACGGCGCGCAACTTGGTGTTGATGGTATCACGAGATGTCAGCGTCTCGTCCAGTTCCAGTTCACCGATGATGTTACGCAGTGTGGTCTGTGTCAGCTTCTCGATAGCATTGGGCAGATTGGAAATTTCATACACCGCCTTGAACGGATCAACAATCTGGAAGTACAGCAGGGCATTGATCTCCATCTGGATGTTATCCTTTGTAATAACATTCTGTGAGGGGAAGTCGTAAACCTGCTCACGGAGGTCAATCGAATTAGAGTAGGCGTAGCGTCCACGATTCAGTACGACAATCTCCTTGGCGCGGTCGATGAAGGGGATGATGATGTTGATACCCGGGTTCAGTGTGGCGTAGTAACGACCCAAACGCTCAATAATACGGGTTTCAGACTGTGGGATAATCACCAATGCCATTTTGGCGAAGATTACCACCAGTACGATGATGGCAATTAATACATAACTCATAATGTCCATAATTTTAATGTTTATTGTTTAATGTTTATTGTTTAATGTTTATTTTTTATTTTTTATTTTACAGCGTTTCCACCGTGATGATGGTACTCTCACGACCGATGACGCGAACAGTTTCTCCTTTGGAGATGTTCTCGTTACTGACGGCTTTCCACAGGTCTCCGTCAATTTGTACATATCCGCTGTTGCCAGTCTTGATTTCCTCTGTCACACGACCTGTTCGGCCTAACAGGGCATCGGCATTGCTTGCCTTGTTGGGGTCGTTTTTATGCAACCACCGCAGGGCTACAGGGCGCACGAAGATGACACTTAGCAGCGAGAAGAAAGCAAAGATGAACAGTTGCCAGTAGATGTTGATTCCCAGTGCTGCACCAATCAGTGCGAACACACCTCCGATGGAGAAGCAGATGATGAAGAAATCACCTGACGAAAGCTCCAGAATCAGGCAGACGATGGCTATGATGGCCCATACCTGCCACATGTTTTCTAAAAAGTACTCAATCATACGCTTTAATATTTAATTCTTAATTCTTATTTTTTATTTCTTATTTTTTATTTCTTATTTTTCATTTTCATTTTCATTTCGCCCCATCATATCGATAGGATAAAGTCATCCCAGTCTTTAGTGCTCCCTTTCTTGCCAAACACCTTTTGGTAGAGTCGGCTGCGCGTGGTAGCTATACTTTCCTTCGAGTGAGCCGTCAGCGTAGCGATGTCTTTCGGCTGCAGTCGCATCTTGATGAGCAGGCTGACGTGTAAGTCCTGTTCGCTCATACGGTAGAGGCTGTATAGCTTATCGGTAAATCCCGCATAGGTTGTGTCAACCGCCTCGGTCAGTTCTGTCCAGTCGCTCTCCGTCATGCTGCGCCCCTCGTTCAGGTACTGTTTTATGCGAAGGTAGATGGGCGAACTCATCAGCGTACTCTTGTCGGTGACCCGTTGCTCCATCACCGCCATCTTCTGCATGGCGTGGATGTTGTCCAGTCGGCTTTGTAACAACTGAATCTTCCTGCGGTTATTTTGTATCACTAATATAAATAAGGTGATATAGAACACCGTGCAGATCATCAGCAGGAACAGTTCGCGGTCAGTCAGGATAGTTGTCATATTCTTTTTCTCGTTTTCGTTGATGCAAAGTTATGAAAAAATCGCTAACCCACCAAGAAAAAAGGTTTGCAAAAGTTCTCAAAGGGTCATTTGCACACTTTTGCAAAGAAATTATGCCATAGTTTGCAAAAAAATCACTACCTTTGCATGCAATTTATAAGGAAAGATATGAGAAGACGGCTTTTCGGCCTTTTGGTGGTCCTTCTGGTGACAGCTAGTGTGTCGGTAAGTGCTCAGACAGGCCTTGCCGGCCGTATCTATCATCATCCCAATGTCTTAGCTGATATGATGAACGAGGCGACTAAGGATGTGGACAAGAAAGTAGCCGAGGCCCGTGCCAAGGCAATTGCCAAGGTCGAGAAAAAGAAAGGCCGCAAACTGACTGATGAGGAAGTCGCTAAGTTGGATGCCGAAATCAAGAAGAAGTTGGCCGATATGGAGATTATGAAGAAGGGCATGAAGATGGCGATTACTGTCGAGTTCAAGGACGATAAGAATGTCGTGCTAAAACAAGATACGAAAGTCAGTGACGATGCCTTGAAAGCTGCTGGTTACGGCTGGCTGAAGCGCAAGGCCATGAAGGCTGCTCTGGCTGTGGCTCCCTCGTCGCAGAAAGGCACCTATATCGTCAAGGACAACATGGTTATCATGGCCGATAAGGACAACGAGAAGGATACCATGTTCATCAGCCAGGACGGCAAGGTCCTCACGATTAAAGAGGAAAAAGGCAAAATCTTCAAACTGACAAGAACAAAATAATAAAATAACAAAAAAAATGGGAAAGATTATACTGACAGGTGACCGTCCTACGGGCAAGCTCCACTTAGGACACTATATTGGTTCACTGCGTCGTCGCGTAGAGTTGCAGAACGCAGGCGACTATGACAAGATGTTTGTATTCATGGCTGATGTGCAGGCCCTTACTGATAATGCCGACAATCCGGAGAAGATTCGCCAGAGCATCGTCAATGTGGCGCTCGACTATCTGGCTGCTGGCCTCGACCCCGAGAAGTGCGTGCTGTTCATCCAGAGCCAGATACCTGAGTTGGCTGAGCTGACCACCTATCTCATGAACCTTGTCTCCGTTTCGCGTGTACAGCGCAATCCTACGGTGAAGACCGAGGTGAAGATGCGTGGCTTCGAGGGTGAGAGCATCCCCTTGGGTTTCTTCTGCTATCCTGTGTCGCAGGCTGCCGACATCACCCTGTTTAAGGCAACTACCGTACCTGCTGGCGAAGACCAGGAACCCATGCTTGAGGTGACACGCGAACTGGTGCGCCGTTTCAACCAGATCTATGCTCCCGTGTTGGTCGAGCCCAATATCATGCTGCCTGAGAATACCACAGCCCGTCGTCTGCCAGGAACGGACGGCAAGGAGAAGATGTCCAAGTCGCTGGGCAACTGCATCTACCTCTCCGACGATGCCGACACCGTATGGCAGAAGGTTCGCTCGATGTACACCGACCCCACTCACATCAATCTGAACGACCCTGGTCATGTGGAAGGCAATGCCGTGTTCACCTATCTCGACGCCTTCTCGCGTCCTGAGCACTTTGCACAGTACTGGCCTGAATACCAGAACCTCGACGAACTGAAAGACCACTACCGCCGTGGTGGCTTGGGCGATATGAAGTGCAAGAAGTTCCTCAACCAGATTCTCAACGAGTTCCTGGAGCCCATGCGTCAGCGTCGCCATGAGTTCGAGCAGGACATTCCCGAGATCTACAACATCCTGCGCCGAGGCACTGAGAAAGCCCGTGAGACTGCTGCCCAGACCATGAGTGAGGTGCGCCAGGCCATGAAAATCAACTATTTCGACGACGAAGAGCTGATTCGCTCACAAGCCGAGGCCTTCCGCCAGAAGTAACCCGCGAATCGTTAAATACCCAAGGGGATTGCGTCTGTCCAGATGTGGTCCCTTTTTCTTTTTTCGTAGCATGCCCATTCCTCCTTGTCTCCTCTTGATTTTAATTCGTTGCTCGCCTCTCGGTTTGCTTAGTCCCTTCTCAGGTTCTTTTGTTTGTCAATTTTTTTTTGATGTTTGTTTGTTGTTTGTCGTTTCCGTTAAGGTTAGCGTTATCGGCATCGGTTTTTTACTCCCTGGGCAGGCCGTAAATTTTCGCAGGCCTAAACGCAAATTCCAGCTGCCCTGAGCGCATCGTCGCTACCTTTCGTTTGACCATGCAAAGGTACGAAATTTTCAAAGGGCTTGCAAATAAAATCCCGAAAAACCATACTTTTTTAAGCCTAATTTTCGCCCTAATTTTGCAAGAAATTAAAATGCATGAATATAGACAACTCGATTGTTACGTTGTTATTTGTTACTTGTTACTTTAAGCGGTTTTCAAAAATACAGGAAATAATGAATACTTATATATAATATATATATTATATATAAGTATTAAATAAATTAACAATTAATTCTTTACACCATCTTCTTTTGCCCCTTCTTTC
>CACXSA010000039.1 GCA_902770195.1 uncultured Prevotellaceae bacterium | reverse complement strand
GTTTGAAACTAACATCATAACTCTTTCGAACACTTTTTGTCATAACTCATTACTTTTGTTATGGCGAAAAACGTGTCAAGCGATTTCCGTATAAGACAAAATCCGCGTAATTAAAAAGAAAAAGGGACCGTCCAATCACCGGAAAGTCCCATTTTCTAAAAAATCCTAACACCTAACGAAAATATTACACTACTAACTAAAAACTACTAAAAAATCGACCAATAACTAAATACCACTAACTAAAACAATCCACTATGCAATCTCTTTCATTTTCTAATTTTCTGCTGCAAAATTAATCAGAAAACCCCAACAACACTATCATTTTTCGTTCTTCGATTAAGAAAAATCGTTCAATGCAACAATTTTGCAAGCATTGAACGATTTTTGATATTATAATGAAATAAAAAGTTATTTCCTCACGTCGCCAGGCAACATGCCGTAGGACTCCTTGAAACACTTGGTGAAATAGGAGGGAGCGGTGAAGCCTACCTGATAGGCTATCTCGCTGACGCTTCTGTCGGTGGTCATCAGCATCCTATAGGCGCGATTGAGGCGGGCGGTACGAAGCAGTTCGACGGGTGTGGAGCCTGTGACGGACTTTACCTTGCGGTAGAGCTGTACACGACTGAGATTCATGTCGGCGGCAAGGTCTTCCACGCTGAGCTCGCTGTTTTCCAACCGTGACTCTACGACTTCCTTGAAGCGGGAAATGAAGTAGGAACCCTGCACGGGTTCAGGGGTGTCATCGTCGTCGTCGGTTCGGGTGGCAGGGTCGTCATCGGTGGCTTGGACGGTGTCTGGGAGCATGGGAATATCGTCGGTATTCATGTGCCAGAGAGTGTTGGCCACGCGTTCCTTCTGCATACTAATCTTGTTCACATGATAGATATAGAACAGTACGAGGCTGACAATGAGCAGGGCGATAACAATGATGGCGAGCATAGTGATGGTGCGCTGGCTGTCAAGCTTGTGAAGATAGCTGTCGGCCTTCTGGTGCAGGCGATCGAGATAGGCGGTCTGCCGGATGATTTCCTCGCTCTGCATGTACAGCGAGCTGGCATTTTCGCGGGTAACGAGGGCGGCTTGCAGATGGGTCTCCTTCTGATAAGGCTTGCCTTCGAGGATGTCGATGGCCAACTGGAGCACTTTATCACCATGAGTAGGATAGATATAGGAGGCATCGAGAATGGAGTCGCGAACCTGACGGATGCCGCCATTCTCACCTGGGAGACCGTCGATGCCACAGAACAGGGGGAGGGAGCGGTTGGTTTCGAGGAAGGCGGTACGTGCTCCAGTAGCACTTCGGTCGTTCATGCCGAACACCAGATCGACGGGGATGTCGGGATGGGCGGCCAACCACTGGCGGACAGCGATATGGGCTCGTGGTTCGGTCCAGTCGCCTTGCACGCTGCCCACCACTTCAATGCCTGGTGCATTCTTCAGCGCATCGACAAAACCGTTGTGTCGCTCAATGGCGGGAGAAGAGCCTGCCAGTCCTTTAATCTCCAAGACATGCCCATTACCCTTCAGACGGGAGGCGATGTAATGCCCCATCACTTGACCCATCTCGTAGTTGTCGGCACTCATAAAGGCAGTGTATTTCCGCGAGTTAGTCTTACGCTCGAACACGATAACGGGGATGCCCTGGTCGAAGGCACGGTCGATAGCAGGGGAAATGGTTGCCACTTGGTTAGGAGCCACTATCAGCAGATCGATGCCACTGGCCACCAACGAGTCAATCTGCTCTATTTGGCGCTCATCGCTATCGTAGGCAGCAGCAAAGCGAAGCTCCACACCGTCCTGAAGGTAGGCACCCATGCGAAGCTCGGCATTCTGCTTCTCACGCCAGATGTCTGCCGAGCATTGTGACACACCGATGACATAATGGGGAGACTTTGTTGTACACCCCGTTGTAAGAAAGAGTATGACCAAAGCCATACTTACCGTTAGTTTTCGCATCATAGTAGTATATATCGTTAGTAGTTGTTTTCTTATTCCAACAGTTTCAAAGCCCTCTGCACGGTATCGCTAAGTGTGTTCATGATGGTGTAGTATTCGTTCATGGTCCACAGGTCGCGGGCTATGAGAGCTTTCAGCTGGGTGCGCAGGTAGGGCAGTGTGGTCTGCAGCTCGGCATCATCGGCGGGCTTGATGTTCTGCTTCTCGCCTTCAGCCTTGATACGGTCGATGAGTGACTGGGGCACTTCAAAATGCTGGCGGAAATCGTTGAAGTCCTTATACCGCTGCTGCAACTGATGGCGATGCTCATCGACATAGCGCAGGTTCTGGGTGATGAGCACGGACTTGGCAGCCAGTTGGCGGTGGTACTTAGTGTATTTCAGGGTGTCGAGGGGCACAAACTCGTCGGGCATGATACCGCCACCGCCATAAACGACACGGTGCTTCTTGAGGGTGTAGTATTTCAACGAGTCGGCAAAATGGACGCTGTCGGCAGACATCAGTTCGCCACTCTTCAGGCGATGTAGCATGTCCTCGGCATAGTCTTTCTGGTTGCCTTTCTCGTAAGGTTTCTGGATGCAACGCCCAGAAGGGGTATAATAATGGGCTACAGTAAGGCGGATCATGGAACCATCGGGCAGGTCGATGGGACGCTGTACAAGGCCCTTTCCGAAGGTACGACGACCCACCACGATGCCGCGGTCGTGGTCTTGGATGGCACCCGACACAATCTCGGCAGCCGAAGCAGTATAGCTATCGACAAGCACTACTACCCTACCCTCGGTGAAGAGTCCGCCTCCCGCAGCATTGTATTCGGCACGCTGGGTGCGCCTACCCTGGGTATAGACAATAAGGTCGCCAGCAGCAAGGAACTCATCGGCCACCTTCACAGCGGCATGCAGATAGCCACCACCATTCTCCTGGAGGTCGAGCACGAGCGATTTCATGCCCTCCTTCTTCAACTGTTTCAGGCTCTCACAGAACTCGTCGTGCGTGGTAGCCCCGAAGCTGCCAATGCGGATATAGCCCACCTGTGGACGGATCATATAGGTGGCATCGATGGTCTTCAAGGGAATCTTGTCGCGGGTGACAACGAAAGACAGGGTGTCGGCGATGTCGCGACGCACTATGCCCAGGTTGACTTTCGTGCCTTTCGGACCGCGCAGCCGGCGCATAATCTCCTCGCGGGCCATCTTCACACCTGCAATGACGGTGTCGTTGACGCTGACGATACGGTCGCCAGCAATGATACCCACCTTCTCGGAAGGTCCGCCGCTGATGGTCTGGATGACGAGCAGGGTGTCTTCCACCATATTAAACTGAACGCCAATGCCTTCAAAATTACCTTGGAGCGGCTCGTTGGCGGCCTTCACCTCCTTGGCGGTGAGGTAGCTGCTATGTGGGTCGAGCTTCTCTATCATTCCCCTTATGCCGTCTTCCACCAACTTCTGTTCATCAACGCTATCGACATACAGGTTGCTAACAGCCATCTCGGCAATCTGCAATTTACGCAGAGGCGAGTCGGCTCCCATATTGATGCGCATCTGAGCAAAAAGACCCACCCCATCGCTCCCTATAAAGGAGGGAGTGATTAGCAAAAGCGCTATCAAATAAAGATATTTATTTTTCATTATAAGCCGTCTTGTATTCCATTCTTAGAGTAATTACTCCTCTCCCTATAGGGAGAGGTCGGGAGAGGGTCCATAGTCTTCTGGTTTGTCTTCTTCGATAACGAGGTTGTCGATGATGAAGTTCTGACGCTCCATCGTATTCTTGCCCATGTAGTATTCCAGCAGTTTCTGCACCTGGTCATTCTTATGCAGGGTGACTTGCTCCAGGCGCATATCGGGTCCGATGAAACCGGCAAATTCGTCGGGAGAAATTTCGCCAAGACCTTTGAATCGCGTGATTTCCGGGTCGGGCCCTAACTCCTGGATAGCCTGCATACGCTCCTCCTCGCTATAGCAGTAGCGGGTGAGGAAATCGCTCTTGCCTTTTGGTGACTGGCTATTGCCCTTCTTGGCATCCTCGTCGGCAAGCACCTGCTTATTCTTGATCTTCGTGCGCCTGTTACGGACGCGGAAGAGGGGTGTCTGCAACACATAGACATGACCTTTCTTGATGAGTTCTGGGAAGAACTGTAGGAAGAAGGTGATGATGAGCAGTCGGATGTGCATGCCATCGACATCAGCATCGGTGGCTACTATTACCTTATTATATCTAAGAGTGTCAAGGCCTTCCTCAATGTCAAGGGCTGCCTGCAACAGATTGAACTCCTCGTTCTCATAAACCACCTTCTTGGTGAGTCCGAAGCTGTTGAGGGGTTTTCCACGCAGTGAGAATACGGCCTGCGTGTTGACATCGCGGCTCTTGGTGATGCTTCCGCTGGCTGAGTCGCCCTCGGTGATGAAAATGCACGACTCCTCCTTGCGCTCGTTCTTGACATCGGAGAAGTGGATGCGGCAGTCGCGCAACTTACGGTTGTGCAGATTGGCTTTCTTGGCTCGCTCGCGTGCCAGCTTGGTGACACCCGCCATCGCCTTACGCTCGCGCTCACTCTCCTTGATCTTACCTTCGATGACCTCAGCGACGTCCTGATGGATGTGCAGGTAGTTGTCCACCTGCTGCTTGATGAAGTCGCCCACGTATTTATTGATGCTCTCGCCATCGGGAGCCATTACGGTAGATCCAAGCTTGATCTTTGTCTGACTCTCGAAAACGGGTTCTTCCACGTTGATGGCAATGGCTGCCACGATACCGGTGCGGATGTCGCCATACTCGTACTTACCGAAGAATTCCTTGATGGTACGGGCGATGTGTTCCTTGAAGGCGCTCTGGTGGGTACCTCCCTGAGTGGTATGCTGACCGTTGACAAACGAGTAATACTCCTCGCCATACTGGTTGGCATGGGTGAAGGCTATCTCGATGTCATCGCCCTGCAGGTGGATAATGGGATAGAGGGCATCGTTGGTCATGCGGTCCTTCAGCAAGTCCTGCAGACCGTGGCGCGAGAGGATGCGCCTGCCGTTATACATAATGGTCAGTCCGATATTCAGATAGGTATAATTGCGAAGCATGTTCTCCACGATCTCATCATGGAAACGGTAGTTCTTGAACAGAGACTCATCGGGCTCGAAGTAGATGTAGGTGCCGTTCTCGTCCTGCGTAGGTTCCGTGACATCGCTGACCAGCTTGCCGCACTCGAAGACGGCTTTGCGCATCTTACCCTCACGGAAGCTGGCTACCTCGAAGTGCTTGCTCAGGGCATTGACAGCCTTCACACCCACACCATTCAGTCCGATAGACTTCTTGAAGGCCTTCGAATCGAACTTACCACTGGTATTGAGGATGCTCACCGACTCGATGAGCTTACCCTGCGGAATGCCGCGTCCGTAGTCGCGCACGGAGATGCGCAGGTTGTCGTCCACATTGACCTCAATGCGGTCGCCTGCCTTCATCTTAAACTCGTCGATACTGTTGTCGAACACTTCCTTCAGCAACACGTAGATACCATCTTCCGATGACGAGCCATCACCCAATCGCCCGATGTACATACCTGGACGCAAGCGGATGTGCTCCAGACCGGTTAGGGTGCGGATGTTGTCATCGTCATACGTGACGGTTTCCTCAAAGCCCCCTAAGTTAGGGGGTTGGGGGTCTGAGTCCACTCTCTTCTTGATATCTTTATCTTCCATAGTTCTTTGTATCAGGGCCTGTTCAGACCCCTGTGGCCCCCTCGCTCGAACTTGTTCGCTTGCTCAAGCAAGAACTTAGGGGGCGAATATAACACCGTCTTCTCTTGTGTTGTACATGCTCCAGATACTGCCACTGCGACTGTACTTTCTCGTTGGTTTCCATCTCAACATTGGTCTCGCCCCACTTGAAGCCGTACTTCTGGTAACGGGGAATGAGGTCGTAGAACAACAGGGCATTGGCACCTTTCTGCTGGTATTCAGGCAGGAAGCCTACCAGCATCAGATCGAGACACTCGGCCTTGTGGAACTTCAATGCCCGAAGGCAATGCCACCAACCGAAAGGCCACAGGCGTCCGTTCCTGCACTTCTGCAGGGCGCGCGTCATATTGGTAATCGAAATACCCACACCGACGACTTTGTGGTCGGGGGTGTTCCAGTCTTCGATGATGCAGAGCATATCCATATCAAGCATGGGGAAATACATCCTCAGATACTCGTCAATCTGGCGTTCCGTCATCTGCGAATAGCCATACAGATGACCGAACGACTTGTTCACCACATCAAGCACCTTGCGCCCGTATTGTTTCTTGCCAAACACCTCGCTACGCTTGGGATGGACGGGATGAAGGTTATAGCGTTTCATCACCATCTCAGCCACCTTACGGAATTTCTCAGGCATACCCTCTTTGGGCACGATGAGTTTGTATTCCACATAGTCGTTGTCCTTGGTGAAACCACCCAACTGTTCGATATGCTGGGGGTAATAGGGGTAATTATAGATGGTGGCCATCGTGCCCAACTCGTCGAAACCTTCTATCAGCATGCCCTCAGGATCCATATCGGTAAATCCCAAAGGACCTACCATCTCTGTCATTCCCTTGGAGCGTCCCCACTCCTCTACGGCATTGAACAGGGCACGGCTGACCTCGATATCGTCGATGAAGTCCAACCATCCGAAGCGCACACTTTGGCGCTCCCAACGGTCATTGGCACGATGATTGATGATGCCTGCAATACGCCCAACCACTTTGCCTTCCTTGTAAGCCAGAAAATATTCTGCCTCACAGAATTCGAAGGCTGCATTCTTGTTCTTGCTTAAAGTATGTTTCTCGTCAGCATATAAATTGGGGGCATCATACTGGTTTCCACGGTACAAATCGTAGTGGAACTGGATGAAGGTGTCAAGCTCCTTCTTGTTAGTGACTTTCCTTATCTCTATAACAGGCATCTTTTCTTCTCCGTACAAAAATTCTCAGCAAAGATAAGGAAAAAATATAAAACACCCAAAAATTTAACCTATTTTACGGCAAATAAACAGCCTATGGGAACCTTCAGCGGTGGTTGTGGCAAATAGATAGACGTCCCCGCCGTCTTTCAGTTTCAATTTCTGACGAAGCTGCTGAGCCGTCAACGGGAAGTTGCGAACGGCAATATTTGCCTGATTGATGGTAGCAAGTAAGGGCTTCAATTCTTTCTTGTTCATGGACGATACGGAGAGTATCTGGAAAGCACGACCTGGGAAACCACTGATTTCATCGGTGCTTAGGAAAAGATGGGAATTGGGAGCCACCTGCGTGACGGGATAGTTGGCTAACAAGGCATCAAAGCATCCGGCTTTCATCACGGAAGCATTGGGTTCGTAGAGGTAAAGGTTGTCATCAGCATCACTGGGGGGCATTTTTTGTCCGAGCGGTTCGAACTCGTAATCCGAGCGCTTCGGACTGACAGTCCGAACGGGTCGGACTATTTCAAACACGTTATCATTGTTCACACAAACCAAGCGCAAATTTTCCCGTTGCTGGTTCTTCACGATGAGCAAGAGTTCTTTGCATTCGTTGTCAACGCTGACAATATGCACTTCGCTAACGATGGGGGATGAATGAGGGGTGATGGATGAAGGGGATTGGATATCTTCGACGGCCTTGCGCCAGTCGAGCATAGGCGACAGTTTCACCACGATGGTGTCAGTCTTCGTGCGAAGAAGGGGCAACAGCTCCAACAGATTGGGGGTGCAATCTTCTATGCCGAAGGTGCGGCCACCATGTTCATCACGGCGAGCCGGGTCGAGAAAGACTACATCGGCGCGCTCCATCTCCGCTAGGTATGTTGCTGTGTCACAGCAACAAACAGTACAACGAAGACCCAACACCTCGAAATTATGTTCGGCAATGGCACACAGCTCCTCGTCTCTTTCCACATAGACACGCTCCTGGAAGCCTTGCGACATCCAGAAAAAATCAACACCAAAGCCACCAGTGAGGTCAACATAGCGTTGTCCACCTTTCAGCAGACTGGCCTTGTAACGGGCCGTCTGTTCCGAAGAACATTGTTCCATGTTCAGATGAGGTGGATAGAACAAACCATCGGTAGCTCCCCAGGTGGGCAACTTCCTATGGGCAGTCTGTCGCCCGGCTATCTGCTGCAAAGCCAATAGCAGGTCAACATCCTGATGCTTAGAACCCTGTAATGCGAGTTTTCTTACATCGTCATCAGCATGAAAACGAATGAATTCCCATGTCTTTTCATTGATTAACATGTCTGCAAAGATACGAATAATATTTAAATTTTCACTTTTCACTTCTCACTTTTCACTTTATTTCGTACCTTTGCACCGTATTAATACATGTACCAATTATGAAAATAGCTTTAATCGGCTACGGCAAGATGGGCAAGATGATAGAGCAGATAGCCCTCAGCCGTGGTCATGAAATTGTGAGTATTATCGATATCGACAATCAGGAAGACTTCGACAGCGAGGCCTTCAAGAGTGCTGATGTTGCGATAGAGTTTACGGCTCCACAGGCTGCTTATGGCAATTATCTGCGTGCCTTTAAGCATCATGTAAAGGTGGTTAGTGGCAGTACAGGATGGATGAAGGAGCACGGCGACGATGTGAAACGCATGTGTACCGAAGAAGGACAAACACTGTTCTGGGCTTCCAACTTCTCCATCGGCGTGGCCATTTTCTCGGCTGTCAACAAATACCTGGCCAAGATTATGAATCAGTTCCCACAATACGACGTGGAAATGGAGGAGACGCATCATGTGCATAAGCTGGACCATCCTTCAGGAACTGCTATCACACTGGCTGAGGGTATTCTGGAGAATATCGACCGTAAGGAAGCATGGGCAGAGGACACTACCGACCCCAAGCTGTTGCGCATAGACCATATCCGACGTGGTGAGGTAGCTGGCATTCATACAGTCCGCTACGACTCAGAGGCAGACATCATCACCATTACCCATGATGCTCACTCGCGTCAGGGCTTTGCCCTCGGTGCCGTGCTGGCTGCTGAATATACGAAGGAGCATCAAGGATTGCTGACTATCTCGGATATGTTTAAATTCTGAAATAAAGATTAAAGGCGCAACTCTCAGAAATGTTGGTGCGTCAAACCTTTGTGCATCATATTTTTATCTAAAATGGAAAAAAAGAAAAAGCTGAATATGAAGTTGCAGTGGGCTAAGTTCATCTGCGTCTTGGTGCTATACCTGTTGTTCCTTTACTGGGTAGAGTCATGGTGGGGACTGTTGGTTATCCCGTTCATCTACGATGTCTATATCACCAAGAAAATCAAGTGGCAGTGGTGGAAGGATGCCGAAGGTCCTACGAAATTCGTTATGTCGTGGGTAGATGCCTTGGTATTCGCCCTCGTAGCCGTCTATTTCATCAACCTGTTCTTCTTCCAGAACTATGTCATCCCATCATCTTCTCTGGAGAAATCGCTGTTGACGGGCGACTATCTCTTCGTGTCGAAGGTAAGCTATGGACCTCGTATTCCTGAAACGCCGTTAACAATGCCGTTGACTCAGCACACCATGCCCCTGTTTGAGTGCAAGTCGTATATTGAGTGGCCCCATTGGGACTATCGTCGTGTGAAGGGCTTAGGTCAGATTCAACTCAATGATATCGTGGTGTTCAACTATCCTGCGGGCGACACAATCTGTTCTGCTCCGCAATATCAGGCCTACGATTTCTATCAGATGTGCTACCAGATGGGTTATCAGATATACCCACAGCGTCCGAATCCTGACTCGCTGACACAGGAGCAGTTGCCTCTGTACTTCAACACCCTCTATCAAGCCGGCAGACAAGCGATAGAACAGAATCCCCAAGAATACGGGTTGATAGACACGCGTCCTACCGACCGCAGGGAGAACTACGTAAAACGTTGTGTGGGACTGCCTGGTCAGACACTACAAATCAAAGACCACATCATCTACCTGGACGGTAAAGCCAACAAGGAGCCCGACAATGTGCAATATACTTATCATGTGAAGCTAAAGCAGCGTCTGGATGATGACCTGATGAAGGAACTGGGCATTACGATGGAAGACCTGATGAGCCTCAACACACAGGGATACATGCCGCTAACCAATGCCGCCGTGAGGGAACTCAAGAAGCGGACGGACATCGTGGAAAATATCACGCTGAACACCGAAGCCACAGAAACAGACATCTATCCGCTGAACGGCAACATGCACTGGACGCGCGACAACTATGGTCCCATCTGGATTCCTGCCAAGGGCAAGAGCATCGATTTGACGCTGAAGAACCTGCCCATCTATGAACGTCCTATCCGCACCTACGAAGGCAACAAGCTGGAAGTGAAGGACGGCAAGATATATATCAACGACCAAGTAGCCACGAAGTACACCTTCAAGATGGACTATTACTGGATGCAGGGAGACAATCGTCACAACTCGTTAGACTCACGCTATTGGGGCTTTGTTCCTGAAGACCATATTGTGGGAAAACCCATCTTCATCTGGTGGAGTTCTGACCCCGACCGTCACGGCTTCTCGGGCATTCGCTGGAATCGTTTGTTCCGATTTGTCGATAATATTAAATAAGAGGTAAGTAATCGACAAAGTCGCTTTGTACCTTTAGGTCAAAGAGGTGAAAGATATGAAAAAATGGCTGAAGTACATCATACCACTGGCATCTGCTTTTACTTTGATGCTGGCCATACGTGCTTTGGTCGTTTCCGTGCATAGTGTAAACGGCAATGGACTGGAACCTCTTTTTGAGAATGGCGACCAGCTGCTCATCAACCGATGCAGTTATGGCATGCGAATAGAGGGCAACGGACTATTGCCCTATAGCAGGCTGATGAGGCAACCCGTAGAGAAAGGGGATATCGTGGCGTTCACGGTGTCTGCTGATTCCATCGAAGGACTCATGATTGCACGCTGCAAAGCTACTCCTGGCGACACCATCAATACACAAAACGGCCCGCTGCTGGTTCCTGGACTCATCAATTGTGCCAAGACAGACTATTACTGGTTGGAAGCCATCAATCAGGAAAACCCTGTAGATTCGCGCCATCTGGGATTCATCCCTGAGCACGACATCATCGGAAGAGTAGTCACCGTGCTCTATAACCGGAGAAACATCAGATTTCGATGAACACTGCCATACTTCAGACAACCTATTTTGGTCCGATACAATGGTATCAGAAATTACACCGTTTTGACCATTGCATGATAGAGCAGCACGACTCCTATCAAAAACAAACCTATCGCAACCGTTGTCTGATAGCTACAGCGAATGGGGTGCAAGCACTCACCGTTCCCGTTGAGCACAATGATGACAAGACGCTGGTAAAAGACCTTCGCATCAGCGACCACAACCAATGGCGCCGCATTCATTGGAACGCCCTACAGTCGGCATATAGCGAGAGTCCTTTCTTCGAATACTATGCTGATGATATCCGCCCCTTCTTCGAGAAGCGCTACGACTTTCTCATCGATTTCAACGAGGCTATCCGTGAGACTGTCTGCAAGCTGATAGACATTCAGCCCCAAATAGAATACACCTCGGCCTATAACAATCAATGGCTGGAGACTACCGATTATCGCGATGTGATACACGCCAAGCATCCACGCCCTGACGATGACTTCAAGGCGGAACCCTACTGGCAGGTATTTCAGCACAAACACGGTTTTCTGCCGAATCTGAGCATTCTGGACTTGCTCTTCTGTATGGGACCCGAATCCGTTTTTTATCTTTAAGCATTATAAACCAGGCATTCTGAAAACAAAGAAAGCATCCGGAGCAATCCAGATGCTTTCTTATTGATAAAATCGAACGTTCAGATTAATACTTGATAATCAGGAAGCGTGATACACTCCAGAAGCGAGCAGGGTCGGTAATAGTCAGCACGGTGTTGTTGTTTACCTTGCTGAGCTTATAAGAGCCATCTGGTACTTGCGACAGTATCTCAGCATCCTTGCCAGGAATCTGGAATGAGGTAGTCTCGCGGATATCTATTTTCTTGAACAGGTTCTTGTCGATATTCGTAGCATTTACCTTCAGTTTCTTGAAGAGTGAACCGCCCTCGGCCAGACCAGACTCCTTCAGTGCTTTCTTATCGCCAATGAAGACGTAAGCCTCGTTCATCTTATTGGTCTTGTCCGTAATCTCCTCGTCCTTGGCCTTGGAATCTTCCTCCAGTTCAGCCACCTGAACGTTCAGCTGATCAACATTGTCCTTCAGTTCGTCAATCTCGAAGTTACGTTTCTCCAGCTCTTCGGAGAGTTTGGCGATGGCTACATCCTTCTCTTCCAACTGCTGCTTCAGAGCGGCAATGGTCTTCTGCATCTTGCCGGCATAGGCATTGCTATCCTTCAGCTTCTTCTCCAGAATGTCCAGACGTTCACGCTGCTGCTGCAGAATGAGCTTATAGGATTCCATGTTCTGCTTAATCTGCTCTTTACGCGACAAAGGGCTCTCACCAGATGTGCGTAACACATGACCTTCCATGTTCACCACACTATCCATGCTCATGTTCACAGCATCCAGGAAGAGGTTCATCTCGTCCATAGCCTCCATCTGGGCTGACAGTTCTGTACGCAGGGAGTCAGCCTCGGGGTTGCTCTCCGTCTTTCCACCACAAGCGACCATCATGCACATGAGTGCATACAGTCCACCAAAAACACATAATTTCTTCATAACATTTCTGAATTTATAATGTAAAATCTGCGTGCAAAGATAGTAGATTTCTTTGAAACTTCCAAACAATCGAGATAAAAACATCTAACGATACCGCTAAACAAATTACAACTGAAATGAGCATACGATATGCTATTTTTTTGTATCTTTGCACCATGTTTCATTAAAAATAACAACGATGATGATGAAAAAAACTGGTTTGTTTCTGCTGACCGCCATCCTGTTGCTGGCTTGTTCCAACAACGCTAAGCAGATGGTGCGTCCCAATGACAGAAGTGCTTTTGTAACCCTGACAGATGCTGTACCCGATGCTATTCTGGAGATACGCTATTTCAGCACTTACAACTTTGTGGGTACTCGTATTGACGGCTACGAAGAACCAACGGCTTTGCTGACCAAACAGGCGGCAGACAGTCTGCAGGCGGTCAGCCAGGAAGTGATGAAGATGGGCTATCGCCTGAAAATCTACGATGCCTATCGCCCACAGAAAGCTGTCGATCACTTTGTTCGCTGGTCAAAAGACCCCAACGATTCGCTGATGAAACGCTTCTTCTATCCACAACTGGAGAAGAACGTGCTCTTCCCACAGCGTTATATTATGGAAAAGAGCGGTCACACGCGTGGTTCAACGGTCGATTTGACGCTGTTTGACATGAATACGGAAAAGGAAGTTGATATGGGAGGTACGTTCGACTGGTTCGGCATGGAGAGTCATCCAGACTTCGGTGGCAATCCCGACACGTTCGAATATACACCCAACGACAGTATTACCGAGAAGCAGTTCCAGAACCGCATGTTGCTGCGCCGCGTCATGTTAAAACACGGTTTCAAGCCTATGGATACGGAATGGTGGCATTTCACATTGGCTGACGAACCATTCCCCGACACCTATTTTACTTTCCCGGTAAAACAAATCAAAAAGCAATAAACTTGCTCGCGGAGGTTCTGCAAATAAGAAACTTGCTTGCGGAGGTTCTGCAAATAAGAAACATGCTCACGGAGGTTCCGCGAGCATGTTTTTTATTCCCATAACTCCCATTCATCAGATGCCTGAAACGACAAAACGGGCACCCTCGGTGTAGTATGTGTCGAGTTTAATGGTATAACCCATAGCATCGGCAAGACGACGAGCCAAGGGAAGACCAATGCCAAGACTATGTTCATCCGTAGAAAGGTGTACGAAGGGCTCGAAAATGCGCTCAGCAGCCTCAGCAGGAATCGTAGGACCGTCGTTGGTTACGGAGATGGCATAGGTACCGTCGTCGGAAAGGTGACAACTCATCAAGACAGTTCCACACGTGGCATACTTGTCAGCATTGTCGAGCAGACAGTTCAGCAATTCCTGCAGCATCGGGCTCGTATTAACCATGACATCGTCAGCAACCTCTGTCTTGAATTCTTTAGCCAGCTGACGGCTCTTGTCAATGGCTGACGGACGCAGGTCGTAACTGTTCAGGACGGAGCGCGCCATTTCGTTCAGCTTTACCCTCTCATCCTTTGGTGTGGGAATTTCATCACCGTAAAGGCTGTACAAAATGAGTTGATGGGTGGAAGTTCCCACACGATAGGCATCGCGGCTTACACCAGCACGCAGCTCTATATATTCATCGTGCGGAATCTGGCCCTTTCCATCGATAATCACCTCAACGGAAGAAATCAGCGTGAGCAACGGCGTACGGAGCGCATCCATACAGACTTGCTTTTCGCGCTCAGAGATTCCCGTAGTGCCACGGGCATAGGAGTCAAGCATAGGGTCCAGCATCGTCTCGATATTGCGCGCTGCGGTAAGAATGTCATTGTATCGCTTAGGGCGGTTCTCTGGCTTCAGCACAAACTCTGTACTGTTGAAGATGCGGGCATAATTAAGGAGCACACTGACTGGTATCTCCAGCTTATGCAGTATCGTATTGACGAAAGCACGACGTATGGCCTGTCCTTCCTCCGTACGATGACGAGCCTCCTGCAATTGTTCGAACTGTTCCCTCAACCGACGATTCTTCCGATAGCGATAAATCAGCATTCCTATCAACAGCCCGATGATAGCCAGTGCCATCAGGCCGACGATGATCAGCTGGATGCGGCGTATCTCTGCCTTATCCTGCTCCATCTGAAGCAGGTCAATATCACGGGCCATATCCACCAAGTGCAGTTCCAATGCCTCGCGCTCGCCTTCGAGGATAAGGCTGTCCTTCAGTTCGGCAGCCTCAAAGGCGCGCTTCCAGTCACCCATGGCTTCATAGACATCCATGCGCAACTCGGTAGCAACAAGGGGAATATTAATAGAATCACACCACGCAAGAGCGCAACGATAGTCTTTCTGGATGAGACAATGGCTCACCATCACCTGATGAAGATTGGTAGCATTGAACTGGGCAGGAAGATTCTGGCGGATGCTGTCATATCTTTCGAAATAACGCTCAAAGGCTTCGCGATTGCCCATTTTGTTGGCAATGATACAGCGATAACCCAACACGCCACTCTCGTACATGGGGTTCTGCAACATCTGTTGGGGAAGGCTGTCCAGACACGCCATAGCCTCAGCAGGACGCTTGAAGCTGAGTGTTTGCGACAACGAGAGATAAATATTGAAAACAGACACAGGGTCCTTCTTGACATTAATGCTCTGTAGGGCACGACGGAAATACTTCTCTGCCATATCCTGCTGGTTACGCCCGTTATAGAAGAAGCCCAGACACATGTTGGCAATATAGGCATACTGCTCATGATGGCGCTGCTTTATGTCGTCTGTTATGAAATTAATCTCGCCAAAGGCACGATGGAAACGCTTGTGGTTGACCTCGTAAATCACACGACCCATCCACGTCCGGTAGTACTTGTCCCATTCGTCGTTTTTTTCCAGGTAATCCATGAATGACTCTTGCGCCTTGTAATAGTCAGAGTCGCTGCCATTCATCTGTGCCTCTTGGAGGCGTTGTACCATTTGTCGCTCCTGCTCTGATGGCTTCAGCTGAGCGGTAAGCGTTATACTTACCGCCAGCATAGCCACACTGATAACAAACCTTCTTACATTAATACTAATACCATATCCGATTAATTCAGTCATTATTAACATTTACATTTTGAGTTTAGTTTGGTGCAAAATTACAAAAAAAGGAAAAAACCGATATATGTTTTACTTCAAAAACCTAAGATTTTGTTTTTTTTGAAACACTTTTTGCATATTTCGCAACTCAATTGCAAATTTTTCCACTCATTTGCATATTTTTCCTGTTGTTTGCAAATTTTGGATATGTATTTTAAATGTTGAAAAGACAAGATTGATATATCGAGAGCGGAATCTTTGCCCCACGGCATAGATTTTTGACGAAACAATTTGCTGCCTTTCCAAACTTTTTCTTACTTTTGCACCATCATTTAACATTAAGACTAACAAGACAATGAAAAAAAACTATCTTACACTACAGGCAAAGGAGAGACTAACAGTATTTTTCTTACTCATGTTGATGACCGTGGGCTCATGGGCGCAACAGGCCATTTTCGACGTTAATAACCTCACTTCCCCCGAAGTGCACCAAGACGGCAGCGTGACGTTCCGGCTCCACGCTCCCAAGGCCATCACAGTAAGTGTGGCCGGCGACTTCGGCGTGATAGACATGAAAGAGGGAAAGGACGGCATCTGGAAGGCTACGACACCGGCGTTGGATCCAGAGATGTATTCCTACCGGTTCAAGGTGGACGGCATGGACTTGCTGGACCCGTCGAATGTCTATCGCTGTCGTGACATTGCCTCGTTCACGAACATTTTCATCGTTACGAAGGCCGAGGGCGACAAGGGTTGGCTGTATGGTGTCAACAAGGTGCGCCACGGCAATGTCAGCAAGGTGTGGTATCCCTCACCGACGCTGCAGACCACGCGCCGCATGACCGTCTATACACCCGCAGGATATGAGGGCGGCGGACGCTATCCGGTGCTCTATCTGCTACATGGCGCAGGTGGTGACGAGGACGCCTGGACCACGTTGGGACGAGCAGCCCAGATACTGGACAATCTCATTGCCGAGGGTAAGGTGAAGCCCATGATTGTCGTGATGCCCAACGGCAATGCCAACAGCGATGCCGCTCCCGGCGAGTGGGACAAGGGACTGTACAAGCCGTCGTTCAGGGGACATGCCGAGTCGAAGCCCGTGGCATCTACCGAAGAGGCGTTCAAGGACATCGTAAACTATGTAGATAAGCACTACCGTACGCTCGCCAACAAGAAGAACCGTGCCATCTGCGGACTCTCGATGGGTGGCGGTCACAGCTTCGCCATCTCGCGCCTCTATCCCGACTGGTTCAACTACGTCGGACTCTTCTCTGCCTACGTCCATCTGGATGTGAAGGACCGCAATGACCTGCAGGCCAAGGGCTGTTGCTTTACCCCCAATTCTGAGCGCATGCTGCAAGTGCAGTTCAAGAAGAAGCCCGCCCTCTACTGGATAGCCATTGGCAAGGACGACTTCCTCTATGACAACAATAAGATGTATCGCGAATATCTCGACCAGAAAGGCTATCCCTACGTATATGTCGAGACCGACGGAGGACACATCTGGCGCAACTGGCGCATCTACCTGACACAATTCTGTCAGCAATTGTTCAGATAAACCCTACTTCTGCAGAATCTGTTCGGCATGCTCCTTGGTCTTCACCTGCTTGCCGGCAAATATCTGCTCGATAACACCCTCCTCGTTGATGATAAAGGTGGTGCGGATGGTGCCCACAGTCTTCTTGCCACACATCACCTTCTCGCCCCAGGCTCCCATGGCCTGCATCAGCGTCTTATCCACATCAGCTATCAAGGGGAAGGGCAATTCGTGCTTCTCCTTGAATTTTACGTGCGAGGCTGCCGAATCCTTGCTGACACCCACCACCTCGTAGCCTGCACCTTGCAGTTCGCCATAGTGGTCTCTCAGACTGCACGCCTCTGCCGTGCAACCGCTGGTATTGTCCTTCGGATAGAAGTACAGCACCAGCTTACGTCCCTTGTAATCACTCAGACGGATGTCCCGTCCCTGTTCGTCCTTGCCCAGAATCTCGGGCGCCTTGTCTCCAATGTTCATAGTCGTAATATTTTTATTAATCAAACACCTTCAGGTTCCCAAAGGTGCCGTTGCATATCTACATGTCCGTTAGACTTGAAAGTCACGCCTTCTTCTTCCAACAAGGTACGCTGCCTACTCCATCCTGGCGCGGTGCGTCCCTCCTTGTTCACCACCCGATGACAAGGCAGATACTCTGCCCCGGGCGTATATCGCAAAGTGCGTCCCACCATCCGCGCATGACTCGGCCATCCCGCCAATACTGCTATATGCCCGTAGGTCGTCACCATGCCACGGGGAATCTGCGCTACAATGTTCAGCACATCCTTGCCAAACTTCCTCGCCTGCTCTGCCGTCATCCTGTCGGGATAGTCCTTCATAACTTTAGCTTATTTTCTGCTGCAAAGAATCATTTTCTTGCATCCGTTCACCGGCTCACAACTTGAATTTCCCCACGTCGCCCGGCTGACGAAGAGCTTTCCGACGGTAGCCCGGGGCGAGGTTGAACTCGCGCTTGTACGTCAGATAGAGATTGTTCGGCGAACCGAGGCCCGAGCGCTTGGCCACCTCGGCGATGGACAAGTCGCTCCACCGCAGCAGCTGGTCGGCCACCCACATCAGATACCGATTTCGGAAATCGATGCCGCGCATGCCCGTCAGCACGAAAATCATCGAGTCGATGTCGGAAATCCGCAGCCCATAGCGGTCGGCGAACACCTGCAGGTCCGAATTGCCGGCCGTGAGATACTGCAGAAAGTCGTCGAATATCTTGATGCCCGTCGGCGTCAGATTCCGGCTTAACTCCGAATAGCTCACCGTGCCGTCGTCAGCATAGTGCCGCTGCAGCCTGAAAGGGGTGATATACACTTTCTTGAACGGAAACTGCGGCTCCACCTTGAGCTTGCGTTCCGTATAGTTCCGGGGGATGCCACTCAGTCCGTGTGGTCTCCGCTGCCTGTACTTCCAAGCATTTCCTTGTCCGTCTCTTCCCATAGCTCACAAGTTTTTAATCCTCCTTTGCGTGTATTTGCTGCAAAAATACAAAGAAAAAACGAATCCGCCAAGTTTTTTTCTCAAAAAAGGGGCAAAGATATAATCTAACACACGTGGTAGAATATTAATACCAATTACAATATAATCTAACACACGTGGT
Organism: uncultured Prevotellaceae bacterium; assembly: GCA_902770195.1. Classification (GTDB taxonomy): domain Bacteria; phylum Bacteroidota; class Bacteroidia; order Bacteroidales; family Bacteroidaceae; genus Prevotella. The sequence continues at coordinate 2,075 of CACXSA010000039.1, read as the reverse complement.
AGAATATTAATACCAATTACAATATAATCTAACACACGTGATAGAATATTAATATCAATTACAATATAATCTAACACACGTGTTAGAATATTACTATAGTCCTTTCTACATCCCCCCACCCCCCGGGCAATAAAAAAAGCGCCGCAGGGAAGAAACCTGCAGCGCTCTTATAATAAATAATGTACGATTAGTCGGCTTTTGAGCCTTGACTAAATCAAGTTTAGTCAGCTTTTGAGCCTTGACTAAATCAAGTTTAGTCAGCCATCTTTGCCTTAATCATCTCGCGGTTCAGGCGGGCGATGTTGGCGATGGTCTCGTTCTTCGGACATACAGCCTCGCAAGCACGAGTGTTGGTGCAGTTACCGAAGCCGAGCTCGTCCATCTTGGCAATCATGTTCTTAACACGACGGGCGGCCTCTACGCGACCCTGGGGAAGCAGGGCGAGCTGAGATACCTTGCTGGATACGAAGAGCATGGCAGAGCCGTTCTTACAAGCTGCTACGCATGCGCCACAGCCGATGCAGCTGGCGCAGTCCATAGCCTCGTCAGCGTCTTCCTTAGGAATCAGGATAGCGTTGGCATCCTGAGCCTGACCGGTACGGATAGTGGTGTAGCCGCCTGCCTGGATAATCTTATCGAAGGCATTACGGTCAACCATACAGTCCTTGATGACGGGGAAGGCTGCTGAGCGCCAAGGCTCAACGGTGATAACGTCGCCATCGTTGAAGCGGCGCATGTAGAGCTGACAGGTGGTAGCACCGCGCTCGGTCTTTCCATGAGGCGTACCGTTGATGTAGAGTGAGCACATACCGCAGATACCCTCGCGGCAGTCGTGGTCGAATACGAAGGGCTCCTTGCCTTCATTAATCAGTTCCTCGTTCAGAATGTCAAGCATCTCGAGGAAAGAGGTATCATCGGGAATGTCGTGCATTTCGTGGGTATCGAAATGTCCCTGGTCCTTGGGGCCGTTCTGGCGCCAGAACTTTATTGTAAATGAAATATTCTTTGCCATACCTAATTAATTCTTATAGTTACGTGTCTGTACCTTGATTGCCTCATACTCCAGCGGCTCCTTGATGAGTTCGGGCTCGTTGCCCTTGCCTTTGTACTCCCAGCAGCCTACATAGAAGTAGTTCTCGTCGTCGCGCTTGGCCTCGCCTTCCTCTGTCTGATACTCCTCGCGGAAGTGACCACCGCAAGACTCGTTACGAGAGAGGGCGTCGAAGGCTACAAGCTGACCCATGGTGAAGAAGTCGCGCAGGTGGATAGCCTTGTCGAGCTCGACGTTCAGACCTTCCTTAGTGCCTGGAACGAAGAGATTGCTGTCGAACTCCTTCTCGAGCTCGTGCATCTTCTTCAGACCGGTCTTCAAGCCCTCGGCGGTGCGACCCATACCTACATACTCCCACATGATGTGACCCAGCTCCTTGTGGATAGAGTCAACGGAACGCTTACCCTTGATGTTCAGCAGACGTGTGAGCTCAGCGTCAACGGCCTTCTCTGCCTCAACGAACTCAGGCAGATCGGTAGAAACCTTTGGCCATACAGCCTGATCGGCCAGATAGTTCTGGATGGTGTAAGGCAGTACGAAGTAACCATCAGCCAGACCCTGCATCAGAGCAGAAGCACCCAGACGGTTAGCACCGTGGTCAGAGAAGTTACACTCACCGATAGCGAACAGGCCGGGGATAGTGGTCTGCAGCTCATAGTCAACCCAGATACCACCCATAGTATAGTGGATAGCGGGATAGATCATCATCGGCTTGTAGTACTTCACACCATTGATCTCATTGGCTACATCGCCGGGGAATACGTCGGTAATCTCCTCGTACATCTCGAAGAGGTTGCCATAGCGCTGCATGATAACATCGATGCCCAGACGGTTGATAGACTCCGAGAAGTCGAGGAACACAGCCAGACCGGTGTTGTTCACACCGAAGCCCTTGTCGCAACGCTCCTTAGCAGCACGAGAGGCCACGTCACGGGGAACGAGGTTACCGAATGCAGGATAACGGCGCTCCAGATAGTAGTCGCGATCTTCCTCGGGAATCTCCCAACCCTGCTTGGTACCAGCC
>CACXSA010000038.1 GCA_902770195.1 uncultured Prevotellaceae bacterium | reverse complement strand
CCATCTTCTGGCTCTTCTTCCTGCTGGTGCTGTGGCTGCTATACCGCTACACCCGCCTGAAGCGGTATGTGGCCAAGAAGAAACTGTCCATCATCTCGCTGCTCATCGGCACCATCGCCTACTACCTCTTACTGGGACTCTCCGAGGACAACGTCGAATACATCGATATGGGCACTCGCAATGTCAACACCGTGCTGTGGCTGCTCATAGCCATCACCGGATCGCTGCTGCTGCGCGTCAAGCCCGAGCAGTTCCGACAGGGTTTCCTGCTCTACTCAGCCACCTTCCTCGTGGTCATGATGATCGTGGTATGCCGCATCACCTTCATGCCCGACAAGATGATGGTGCTGCTCTTCCCGCCCGTACTGCTCGTCATTGTCGTATGGCAGCTGTGCTGCTGCTACTGGGTCGCCGGAAAAGCCACCTCCATCGACAGCACGCTGGGATGGGTGTCGCTGGCCGTCTATCTCGTCGCCTTCGTCTTCGCCTTCTTCGGCTACACCTTCGTGGCCATGCTCATACTGGTGTCGTGGTACTTCCTGCTGGCCGTGTGGCTCACCGTGGTCTGCATCGTCGATCTGCTGAACCGTTACAAGGAACGGTGGCTGGACAAGCGGGTCAATAACCTGCGCAAACGCATCACCTACGTGTCGGGCGAGGACCGCGAGTCGCTGCTCTTCGGAGCCACTTGGTTCTACGACTTCATCCGCCAGGTAGCCGTGCCTGCCATGGTGCTGCTCTCGCTGCCCCTGTGCGTGCGCCAGTCGCTGAGTATGTTCGACTTCGACGACCTGTTTGTCAAGTTCTACGACAATCCCTTCATACAGCTCGTTGACACCAACGGAACGGAAACCCTGCGCATATCGGGAGGAAGCATCATCTATCTGCTCATTCTCTTCTTCGTACTGCGCTACCTCAGCCGCGCCATACACGCCATCTGGCAATACCTGCGCTACTCGGCATTCATGCGCAAGCACAACCGCACTACCATCCGTGCCAACGAAATCAACCTGTCGCTGGGCAACAGCATCATCAGCGTGCTCGTATGGATGGGATTTGCCGTCGTCGTAGTCACCGTATGGAACATCCCTACCGGTTCGCTCGGACTCATTGCCGGAGGTCTCTCTGCTGGTATCGGTCTGGCACTGAAAGATACCATCAACAACTTCATCTATGGCATTCAGCTCATGAGCGGACGACTCAGGGTGGGCGACTGGATAGAGTGCGAAGGTGTGAGGGGCAGAGTGACCGCCATCAATTACCAGTGCGTACAGGCTGAGACCATCGAGGGCACGGAGATGTCGTTCCTGAACTCGTCGCTCTTCGGCAAGAACTTCAATAACCTCACCCGCAACAATTCCTACGAGCTCACCACGATGGTGGTCGGAGTGGCATACGGTACCGACATCAAGACGGTGCGACAGGTGCTCGTCGATGCCATGCAGCGCATGCGTACCAAGGACAACTACGGGCGCGAGATAGTGGACCCGAAGTATGGCATCAAGGTCGTGGTCAGCAATATGGGCGACAGTGCCGTAGATGTCGCCGTAAAGCAGTACGTGCTGGTGGCTGAGCGGATAGGATACGTGGACCGCGCGAAGGAGGTCATCTACGAGGCACTCAACGCGGCGGGCATCACCATTCCTTTCCCGCAGTGCGACGTACACTTGGTCAATGAGAAACCGAACGACGAGACAGTTTAGCATAAAAATAAAACATTATAGTAATAATAGTATTAGAATTTGAAGACATTTGAAGAACTTGGCGTGAGCGGGGAAATCCGTAAAGCCATCGAGGAAATGGGGTTTGTACAGCCCATGCCTGTACAAGAGGAGGTAATACCTTATTTGTTAGGAAACAAGAACGACGTGATAGCACTGGCCCAGACGGGCACGGGCAAGACGGCGGCATTCGGTATTCCCGTGTTGCAACGCATTGCAGAGAAACCTCGCCCGCAACTGGGCGAGATAGGACGCGGCATTCCACTGGCTCTCGTGCTGGCGCCAACGCGTGAGCTCTGCCTGCAGATTGCCGACGACATGCGCGACTTTGCCAAATACCTAGACGGCATACACATCGAGGCGGTCTATGGCGGTGCATCAATAGAACAGCAGATTCGTGCCCTGCGCAAAGGGGTACAGGTCGTCGTGGCAACGCCGGGCCGGCTCATCGACCTGATGAAGCGCGGCGTGGCACAGCTGGACGACGTGCAGAACGTGGTGCTGGACGAGGCCGACGAGATGCTGAACATGGGATTCCAGGAGAGCATCGACGCCATCCTGGAGGGTGTGCCCGAAAACCGTAACACGCTGCTCTTCTCGGCAACCATGAGCCGCGACATCGAGCGAATTGCCAAGGGATACCTGCACGACTACAAGGAAATCGTAGTGGGCAGCCGCAACGAGGGTGCCGAGCACGTCAACCACATCTACTATATGGTGAACGCCAAAGACAAGTACCTGGCACTGAAGCGGCTGGTAGATTACTATCCGCGCATCTTCGCCATCATCTTCTGCCGCACGAAGATAGAGACGCAGGAGGTGGCCGACAAGCTCATCAAGGACGGATACAATGCCGAGTCGCTGCACGGCGACCTCTCGCAACAGCAGCGCGACCTGACCATGCAGAAGTTCCGCCAGCATACCGTGCAGCTGCTGGTGGCCACCGACGTGGCTGCTCGCGGACTGGATGTCGATGACCTGACGCACGTCATCAACTACGGACTGCCCGACGACATCGAGAACTACACCCACCGCTCGGGCCGTACCGGTCGAGCCGGCAAGAAGGGCACCAGCATCAGCATCGTACACAGTCGTGAGAAGTTCAAGATACGCAACATCGAGAAGGAGATTGGCAAGCAGTTCGAACAGGGCACTATCCCGTCGGCGGAGGAAATCTGCAAGAAGCAGCTCTACAAGGTGATGGACCAGATAGTCAAGGCCGACGTGGACGAGGAGCAGATTGCACCCTTCATGCAGGACATCAGCCGGTACTTCGAGTTCGTGGACAAGGACGACCTCATCAAGAAAATCGTGTCCTTGGAGTTCGGCAAGTTCCTGGCCTACTATGCCGACGCCCCCGAGATTTCCGAGGTAAGGAGTAAGAAGGAAGAGGGAAGAGGGAAGAAGGAAGACGGTCGTGGTAGGAAGCAGGCAACGCCAACCAGTGAAGGCTACCGCAAGCTTTTCATCAACCTGGGCAAGAAGGACGGCTTCTACCCTGGCGAGCTGATGCAGTTCCTCAACAAGAACGTCCGCGGACATGTGGAGGTGGGTCATATTGACCTGCTACAGACCATGTCGTACTTCGAGGTTCCCGAGGAGGATGCCGAGCGCGTCATCAAGTTTGTCAACGGTCAGACCTACAAGCGACGCGAGGTGCGCTGCAACGACGCAGAAGAGGGCGGCAAGTCTGCCAAATCATCGAAATCAGTCCGAGAAACTAAGAATACAAAATCCACAAGAACCGCCAGTTCATCCAGAGATACCAGACCTTCTAGGGGGGAGACCAGAAAGCCTAAGGAGACCAAGACCTACAAGAAGGAGGACTGGATGCAATTTCTAAATCCTGACTCGAAGAAATTAAAAGGAGAAATTCCAGACTTCAGCGAAGAAGGCTGGGCAATTAGAAAACCTCGGAAGAAGAAATAGGCTTCTCTTCTTCCGAGGGATATATCCACACCTTATAAGTATTGCGATAGTTGGTGTTGTAGATGAAAAGATACAGCAGCAGGTCGCAGCGTGTATGAAGGAGAGGGGCCACGAAAGGTATTGTGCCTACCGTGATAAGCCCCTCGCCGTCAGGAATCAGCATGTCGCCCTCCATGTTGCCCAAGGCCCATATCAGTGTCTTGCCCTTCAGCGACTGCCCGCTGTTGTTGGCCATCTTTACCTCAATGTCCCTTCGCTCGCCTGCCGTGAAGATGTTGTTGGGCAGGGTGGCCATCAGAACGACATCATCCTGCGCAGTCGGTGCTGCATCGTCTTGTTTCTGCACGGCTGTATCGTCTTGAGCCGCCACGGGCAGGGACGCAAGGAGAAGTAAGGACAGCAACAACGTCTTCATCAGAACTGCGTTTAACGGGCGTTCACCTGCAACTCCGGTTTATCGGGCATTGATCTCCTGCAACAGACGGTCGGCATGTCCCCACTTGTCCATCATGAACAGCATATAGCGCACATCCACATTGATGGTGCGCGCCAACTGACGGTCGAAGAAGATGTCGCTGGCCAGGCTGTCCCAGTTGCCGTCAAATGCCAAGCCCAGCAGTTCACCCTTGCCGTTGAAGATGGGAGAACCTGAGTTTCCGCCCGTGATGTCGTTATTCGACAGGAAGCAGAGCTGCATCGTCTTCGTCAAAGAGTCGGCATACTTTCCAAAGTCCTTTTGTGCCATCAATTCGTGCATCACAGGCTCTGCAAAGTATTCAAAGTTATCATCTGCCTTCTGCATCTTCTCCCACAACGAACGGGCTGTGGTGTAATAGCCTGAAGGACGTCCGCCCAACGTATATTCGCCAATCTGTCCGTAGGTCATACGCAGCGTGAAGTTGGCATCTGAATAGTTAGGCATATCCTGCTCCATGCGCAACACGGCGGCACACAGCAGTTTCTCCTGCTCGGCAATATCGTTGCTGAACTGACCCAGGTCGGCATTGATCTTGGCAAGGAGTTCACTGATGGCGAGACCATATTGCACGCCAAGGTCTTTCTTATAGCTCTTCTTGTTGAAGTAGATGGGCTTGTCGCTCTTCATCAGCACCGATTTCTTGTACAGTGCGTTAACGTAGGCTACATAGTCACCGTGGAATTTCTTATCGACGGTCTGATAGAAGTCGGGCAGATACTCGCTATCCACCTGCTGGCGATAGTTGCTGATGAGCGTGGAGAGCAGCTCGCAGTCGGTAGCCTCGTCCCACTCCTTACTATTGTCGTCGAAGGTGATATACTGCTTCTGGGGTTTGTTCTCAGGACCCTGGACCTTCATGCCCCAGTTGCTGCGCCATGCACGGGTAGTCAGCTGGTCATCGAAAGAGAAGAAGGTCTCCCTGAACAGGGTGCGCACCCGTGTCAGCTTCATGCGCTGCTGATAGAGCTTTGCCAACTTGTCAAAGTCCAGCTCGCCTTTCAGATAGCCTGTCTGATCCTGCCACTGACGAATCTTGGCCTCATACTGCTGCTTCTGTTGGATGAGGGCAATACTGTCGATACACTTGTTCATACCGATGGAGTTCTTCCAGTAGTTGGAAGAGCCGGCATACTTCGACTCATACATGATACGTACCGCCTCTGAAGCACGCATGTGGCGCAACATCACCTTCTGCTTCACCTCACGAACCTGAACACGAGGTGCATTGATGGCATCACGGCGCTCCTGAATGCCGTAGCTTGACAGGTAGCGGCTGGTAGAGCCTGGATAACCCATTATCATACAGAAGTCGCCAGGCTTGTAGCCCTGCAAGGATACAGGAGCCCACGATTGGGGATGATAGGGTACGTTGTCCTTGGAATAATTGGCAGGACCGTTTGTCTTAGGGTCAGCATAGATGCGGAACACGGAGTAGTCGCATGTCTGGCGGGGCCACATCCAGTTGTCCGTCTCACCACCAAACTTACCCATCGACTTGGGCACGGTGAACACCAGGCGCACATCGTTGAAGTCGCGGTAGGTGGTGCAGTAGTATTTGTTACCCTCGTAGAATGGCTTGATTTCCACACGCAGCGTGGAATCCTTCTGACGGATTTCCTTCTGCCATGCATTCTCGATACTATCTACAATGGCACCCTGCTTGTTTCGCTTGATGTCTTTCAGGGCTGGAACAATCTGGTCGGTCACGTCCTTCTGTTCTATCATGAAGCTGACAAACAGATCCTCGTTGGGAAGTTCCTCCTCGAAGCTCTTGGCATAGAATCCATTCAGCATATAGTCATGCTCCACGGTAGAGTGCTGGCGGATGGCATCAAAACCACAGTGGTGGTTGGTGAATACGAGACCGTCGGGCGATACCACTACACCCGAGCAGAAACCACCGAAGTTGACAACAGCATTCTTGACAGCATCGTTGCTCTGGTAGAGTTGTTCCTTTGACAATTGGAAACCATACTGTTTCATCTGCTCATAGACAGCATCAGGCAGGTTGTAGAGTGTCCACATGCCCTCATCAGCATAAGCAGTGAAAAGGGAAAAATGGAAGGTGAAAAGAAAAATAAGCAACTTCTTCATATCTATTTAATGTTTAAAATATTTTCCAATAACAGGCAACTTGCTCATGGGTAGGTCGCGCCTGATGATAACAACTACGAAAAGCAGGATGAAAAGCGTATTGACTGACAACGACACCAGGAGCGATTGACTTCCCCTTACGATAAACATCACCGTAAAGGCCATGATGGTCAACCATACATACAGGGCGATGTCCTTCAGAGGGTAGTTGAGCGGATAGTACTTCTGGCCTACAAAATAGCTGGCAAGCATAGCAACGCCATATCCAGCAAATCCACCCCATGCGCAAGCCATGAAGCCGTATTTGGGTACGAAGATGATGTTGACCAAAAGCAGCACGGCACATCCAATGCCCGAGAAGACGGCTCCCCAGATGGTCTTGTCGATAATCTTATACCAGAACGACAGGTTGAAGTAGATGCCCATCATGATTTCTGCGGCCATCACGATAGGTACGACCTTCAGCCCTACCCAATAGTCGGAATTGCGGACAATATATTTCAAAAGGTCTATGTAACCTACCACTATCAGGAAGGCCAGCAGGGTGAAGATGATGAAATACTTCATTGTCTTTGTGTACATCTCGTGTTGGTCTTTATCCTTGACTCCTGCAAAGACGATAGGCTCGTAGGCGAAGCGGAACGCCTGTGTAATCATCGCCATAATCATGGCAATCTTCGAGCAAGCACCATAGATGCCCAGTTGCGCATGCATATCGCTGCCCTTGTAGATGTAAGGAAACAGCATCTTATCGGCAGTCTGGTTCAGGATACCGGCGATGCCCAACACGAGGATGGGCCATGAATAGCTAAGCATGGTACGAAGCAACTTGGTGTCGAGTCTCCAGCGGAAACCAGTATATTCCGTTATCAGACAGACGGCAAGCATCATCGTACAAGCCAGGTTAATATAGAATACATAGCCCACATCCTTGCCGTCCATGAAGTAGAAGTAAATGAGATTCAGCAAGATGGACACCATAATGTTCAACAGCTTGAGGGCAGCAAACTTGATGGCCTTCCGCTGCTGGCGCAAGTGGGCGAATGGAATGCACAGAAAGGCATCAATAGCTATCGTGACAGCCATTACACCTACATAGTCGGGATGGTCGCCATAACCCATCAACTGACTGATAGGCGACAACAATAACAGTACCAGCACGGCAAACAGCAACGATATCGAGCCCACAGTAATCAGTGTGGTGCCATAGACGGTCTCTGAGTCCGTATGTGTCTTGTTGGTAAACCTAAAATAGGTTGTCTCCATACCGAACGTCAACAGCACCATGGCTAATGCCACGTAAGCGTAGATATTGGTGATAATGCCGTAGGCTCCACTGGCAGCAGAGAACTGTGCCGTATAAAGCGGTACAAGGAGATAATTCAGAAAGCGGCCTATAATGCTCGACAGTCCGTAGATGGCCGTATCTTTGAAAATGGTTGTTAGCTTCCCCATTGTTTTCTTTTCAATCTTTTCTAGTATATCTAATATGACTAGTTTTACTAGTTCCCACTAGTTAAAAAACAAATAGCAAATCGCGATAGCTGCTATGATGCCAGCCAGGTCGGCCAGCAAGCCGCAGGAAACGGCATGACGCGTCTTCGACACACCTACACTACCGAAGTAAACGGCCAGAATGTAGAAAGTGGTATCTGTAGAACCTTGGAACACACAGGACAGGCGACCCACAAACGAGTCGGCTCCATAGGTCGTCATCGCATCCACCATCATGCCACGGGCACCACTGCCACTCAACGGCTTCATCAATGCCGTTGGCATAGCATCCACCCATTGGGCATTAACACCGGTCAGTTCCACACACCAGCGCATGCCACCAATGAGCATATCCATAGCACCAGAGGCACGGAACACTCCGATTCCCACAAGGATAGCCACCAGGTAGGGAATAATGCGTACGGCAGTCTGAAAGCCGTCTTTGGCTCCTTCTATGAAGGCATCGTAAACATTCACCTTCTTGCGCACGCCAGCCAATATGAAACCCGTAATTATCATCATCAGCAGGATATTGGCCGACGTGGTGCTCACACGGTTCATCGTATCGGGATCCATCTGCGAGAAACCCCAGATAATAGCAGCCACTACCGCACAGGCTCCTCCTAGCGTCAACAGGATGGTGCGGTTCAGCAAGTTGATGCGTTGATAGAGCGAAGTGATAGTGATACCTGCCAGTGTCGAGAAAAATGTAGCCAGCAGGATGGGGATGAAGATGTCTGTAGGTTGTGCGGCCCCCATCTGTGCACGATATACCATGATACTGACGGGGATAAGCGTCAGTCCAGACGTGTTCAACACCAGGAACATGATCATCGGGTTCGATGCCGTATCCTTCTTCATGTTCAGCTCCTGCATCTGTTCCATCGCCTTCAGTCCAAGCGGTGTGGCGGCATTGTCCAGTCCCAGCATGTTGGCAGCAATATTCATGAAGATAGAACCCGTCACGGGGTGTCCCTTCGGAATGTCAGGAAACAACTTGGTAAACACAGGTGACAGCAGGCGCGCCAAAGCATTGACTACCCCACCCTTTTCGCCAACCTTCATCACACCAAGCCAGAGTGACAGCACGCCTGTCAATCCCAGCGATATCTCAAAAGCCGTCTTTGACGATGAGAACGTAGAGTCCATCATCGCAGGAAACACATCATAATCTCCCAGAAATACCAACTTCACCGCTGCTATCACGAAGGCAACGAGGAAGAAAGCAACCCAGATATAATTCAGTACCATTTCTTGTCAGCAAAAATTATTAATACACATTCGGAGAAGGATAAAGATACCAGTCACGCGCTACATTCATATCCTCGCCCCACTCACCAAAAGAGTGATAAGGTCGTTGATAGGCTCCATAGATCACACCGTTCTTATAACTTCCCATGGAGATATTCAGCAGTGGATAGCGGAACCATTTATAGGGAACCTCCAAAGCCCAGGTAAAGCCCGTATCATAGCTGGAAGGGCTGCCGCTGTAATAACTATAGAGCGTCTCCTTGAACTTATAGACATACTTGTGAACCTCCCAAACATTGTTGTTGTAGTTGTATAGAATAAAGGGGTCTAGGTCCATAAAGCTTATCTGATAGGGCACATTACGCTTCTTGAACTTCACATCGTAGCTCACCGTCACCGGACTGCATTCCTTGTGAGTCTCGTCCGTATTATGCGTCACATTCGTGATATATCGCGTCACGATACCTGCATCATCCACATTCACCGTAAAAGCCAGATGACCGTCGTCAAAAAGATTAATCACCAACGAGCCGTCTTGTCCTTTAAGCATCGTGTTCTCATCCCTGATAATCGTTCGGCGTAGGCCGTCATAACTGTTGAATGTCTTCCCGTTCGAAATATTGACACTCTCCACATCATCGTAGTTGATGCCGTCCAAGCGCAACGCTGCTGCCACCTGACTGGAACATCCCATTGCTACTAAGGTCACATAGATGCGGAGCGTTTGCTCGTCTATGACCTCTTTCGACAGGCGCATCACACAATCGGTGAAGCTCCATGTCGCACTGGGTTGCGGAAAGGAATTGCAGAAGCAGTAATAAACCTCTTGCGACATGGCTGGCGACAACTTTCCCGTGTTCTTCGTGTTAATCGTGGAGAAGTCGATGCTGGAGGTCCCCGACTCCATAGCTACCACTCGGTAACGACCATCCGATGTGATAGCAGTCACATAAACACTATCGTTCACCGATGGCACGGAGTAGTCCAAACTGAATCTCTCACACTCTGTCACGTCACGCTGAGCCATCACCTCCACACTCTTTTCGCCGGCGGTATATGGGTTCAGGGACAGAATTTCCACACGTTCTACATCCTCCACATTAGCTGTCACGTTCACCGTATAGTCGTTCATCAGACTCCACGTATGGTCAGGATCCACCACATCGTTGTGGAAAGTCAACTTCAAGGCCTCCTTGGCAAAATCAGGATCAAAGAGGTTTTTCTTACATGACGTCAGTGTTGCACCAATCGCCATGCTGATGGCCACGAACCAAAGTACTTTCTTCATCAGTATCCCAGTGAAGCCTCATTCATCACCCAATTGGTAGGATGCTTATACCAGTCCTCTGCAGTACCTACTGTTGCTGCAAAGTCAGCAAAGCGATGATCTTCCTCGTTGTAAGCCTGAGTGATACAGATACGCTCTCTGGGCCAGCTCCAGTCTTCTGGGATGATAACACCATAGGGAGCCTGTCCGGAACCAGCCAGACGAATCTCACCCTGAGCAGCAGAGAAGATGGCCAGTGGCAGGTGAGCAGGGTCGTAGTTGCCCTTGTCTATCTGAATAGTGATAGGACGCGCCGTTGCCGAAGCCCCAGTGTTCACCATTACACCAGCCTCAGCACCTAACATCAGGTGAACCTCATCCTGCCCATTATATGTGAGCGTCTCGGGCGATCCGTCATAGTGAGCTACCTCGCTGGCAGAACGCGTACCCGCTGGATAAAGGCGGATGTTCAGGTTCAGCGTAGCACCACAAGCCACCACCTTCAGGTTAATCTTACCATTCGCCGTCTCTTGCGCCTTAATCACCACGTCGTTCATGTCGTAGTCTCCCATCTTAGTATCCTCGAAGGCATAGCTGTAAACAGGATAAGTTTCATCCTTTACCGTTCCACTTCTATTCCAAGTTGCTGAACACTCACCAGCCCTTACAGGAGCAAAGTTGCCATCAGTAAACGAAACCTCTATGGCACCATTATTCTTCCACGTACGATCACGACTTTTTTCGTATGCAATCTTTGCTGCATCACCCTGATTCCAATAGTTGGCATTTTCATACGAAGCATAAAAGCCTAAAGAGCATCCATCATAGAAATTCATAGTCTCATAGCAGAAAGTCAGATGTGCACCAGAGATTTGAAGGGCACATGGTGAGTTATGGAATGGTATTTTGGTTACGCCACCCAAGCGCACATAGGCAACAGCATTATCATCCTTAGCAAAGAAGCCCTGATCAATACCATTGCCCTGCTGACCAAACGCAGTACCATTCTTGATGTTGAGACCAGAATTGTTACCCATCACAACATGGAAGTTATTGACTACAGCCGTTCCCATTTCGGCATAGCTATTGTCCATCATGTTAAAACTTCCGTCCAGAAACCAACAGTTGTCTTCTACTATGAGTTGGCAATAGTTGTAGAATGTACCGTTATGTGCACTGAACTTCAATGTGTTCGTTGTATATTTACCATTGTTCACCCACGTAATACCACTCTGTGTGACGAAAGTCTCACCGGCAATATTCACCGTTCCTTCAGAAATGAAGTTACAGGTGGAATTGAACGTCATAGAAGGAGCTGTCAACAAGGCATCATCGCCAATATTGTAAAAATAGGATGTATTGCTGGAGCCGGCACTATAGCTGAGTGCGTTTGTTGAAGTAAATGATGCCTCGTTATAAATCGTTGCATTGTTACCAATATCATACTTACTACTGGTAGCAACGAAAGTACCACGGTTATACACCGTAATGCCATGATTGCTCGCAATACTGGTGCGAGCATCATGAAGTGTAGCACCTTCAGCCACAGAAATCATTCCGCCACACTCTCCGAAATTACTATCAATGGTTACATGACCGCTAAGGATATAGAGGTTCATCTTTTCCGTGCCGTTACGTTTCAAAGTAACATTTCCATTAACAGCAACGTAAACATTGTATGGACCGACAGCCGCATTATTCCATGTACCGCCAATCTCTGCTTCACCCGTCTTGGTTACTTGATAGTTATGGTTTGCGCCATTTCTCAGATATATCCAATAGAGATTGTTATAATAATAATACTCAGTATTATACTTCTCCATCGTAGCCAAATCTGCCACTTCATCAGCATCTGCAGGTATTGATGTCGGGAAAGCGGCCTGCAGCTCCTCTGCTGTTGGGAAGGTAAACACATCATAGACATCATTACCAACCTGATAAGATCTATGGGGAGCATTATTCTTTGCCGTCGTTCCAAATGCGACACCCAGTACACCATTTTCTATCACTGCAGGTTTATAAATAGTGTAGTTTGCAGCATCAGTCAACCCAATATAAAGCTCTGAACTACTCGTAGGACAAGTGAAATTCTTAGAGAAATGTCCTCCATCAGACACCTTTCCTTCAGCCAATACTATTCCATGACCGTCAAGAATAGGATTATTTGAGTAAATAGCTACTTTATAATCTTCGCCATTGCTCATATTCACATCAACCTTGGCATTCACCTGCTGCGTCATCTGCCATGTCTGACCATCAGCAATAGCAATGCCGAGCTTCTCCTCAGCATTATGAGAAATCACCTCGTCGGAAATCTGCATTTCCCCGAAATCCGCTTTATTACAAGATGCTGCAAGGATCAATGCCGTCAGGGCAATACCTTTCATCCAATTCTTCTTTTTCATTATCGATAAATATTTAGTTTTTTTATTCAAAACAGATGTAATAATGGTGCAAAGATATACATTTTTTTTTAAACAACAACAAATTCCCTACATTTTTAATGTAACAAATGTTTGAAAGCCACCACACCTGTTCGAAAATTTCATCGATAAGAAAAAAACAAGGTGGAACTACTCTCACGAGTAAACTCCACCTTTCTGCAAACTTCAAACTATCTTATGAATAGCAGCTCTCGATATTTTGGTAGCGGCCATAGGGCATCATCAACGATGAGTTCAAGTTTATCTATCTGATAACGTATTTCGTCAAGATAGGGCTCCACCTTATCGTGATATGCAATAGCCTTTTCGTGTTCACTTTCTATTTTGTTGGCTTTCTTTCGAGCTTCAACCAACTCCTCCACACCTTTTTCGATGGCAGAAGTACGCTCTGAAATCTCCTGGATAATCTTCTTATTACGGTCCGAGAGCTTATCCGCTGTATCTATTGGGAACACAACAGACATATGATTCAGATTACTAAGCAGCTCACTTTGGTAGCGCGTAGCCACTGGGATAATATGGTTCATCGACAGGTCACCCAGCACACGAGCCTCAATCTGAATTTTCTTGGTGTATGTTTCCCATTTCACCTCATTACGAGCCTCCAGCTCCTTCTTAGTCATTACGCCTAGACTCTCAAACATCTGAATACTGCTCTTATCAAGATAACGTTCAAAAATCTTAGGACAAGACTTCTCCACATCAAGTCCACGCTTCTCTGCCTCAGCCACCCACTCGTCACTATAACCATTGCCGTCGAAACGGATAGGCTTGCAAGTCTTAATATCCTCACGTAGCACGTCAATGATGGCATGGAAAGTTGCGTTATGAGCCGTTCCTTTCAACTTTTCAGTAAACTCAGGAATACGAGCATCCACCCGTTTCTTGAAATCAACCAAAGCCTCAGCTACAGCAGAATTGAGGGCTATCATAGCACTGGCACAGTTGGCTTCACTACCAACGGCACGGAACTCAAAACGGTTACCAGTAAAGGCAAATGGAGAGGTGCGGTTACGATCGGTATTGTCAATGAGCAGCTCTGGTATTTCTGCAATATCCATCTTCAAACCCTGCTTGCCTGTCATAGCCAATATATCGTCAACATCAGCCTTCTCAATGTGGTCGAGCAATTCACTTACCTGCTTGCCAAGAAAACTGGACACGATGGCTGGAGGAGCCTCATTGGCACCCAAACGGTGTGCATTGGTGGCACTCATAATCGAGGCTTTAAGCAAGCCGTTATGACGATAGACACCCATCAGGGTCTCAACTATAAAGGTGGCAAAGCGCAGGTTCTGCTCAGGTGTCTTTCCTGGCGCATGAAGTAAGATGCCGTTATCTGTACTCAATGACCAGTTGTTGTGCTTTCCCGAACCATTAATGCCTGCGAAGGGCTTTTCATGCAACAGTACACGGAAGCCATGCTTACGGGCAACACGTTTCATGACTGACATCAGCAGCATGTTATGGTCAACAGCCAGATTGGTATCCTCGAAAATAGGAGCTAACTCAAACTGGTTAGGAGCCACCTCGTTATGACGGGTCTTTACGGGGATGCCCAGTTCCAAAGCCTCAAACTCCAGATTCTTCATAAAGGCTTGTACGCGCTCAGGGATAGCACCGAAGTAGTGGTCATCCATCTGTTGGTTCTTAGCAGAATCGTGCCCCATCAGCGTACGCCCCGTCAACAACAAATCCGGGCGTGCAGCATAGAGACCTTCATCTACCAAAAAGTATTCCTGTTCCCATCCCAGGTTAGAGGTTACTTTTTTGACAGCAGGATCAAAATAATGACAAACATCTGTTGCTGCTACGTTGACAGCATGCAGAGCGCGCAGCAAAGGAGCCTTATAGTCAAGCGCTTCACCGCTATAACTGATAAAGACTGTAGGAATACAAAGCGTATCGTCTATGATAAAAACGGGAGAGGTGGGATCCCATGCTGAGTAACCACGTGCCTCAAAGGTTGAACGAATACCACCACTGGGGAACGACGAGGCATCAGGCTCCTGCTGAACCAGGAGTTTACCGGTAAACTCCTCTACCATACCACCCTTTCCATCGTGCTCAATGAATGAGTCATGCTTCTCAGCAGTGCCCTCAGTAAGAGGCTGGAACCAGTGTGTATAATGGGTAACACCATTCTCTATGGCCCACTGCTTCATGCCCGCAGCAACAGCATCGGCAACAATTCTGTCTAGGCGTGCACCATTTTCTATTACATCGACCATCTTCTCGTACACGTCCTTAGGCAGGTACTTATACATTTTTTCACGATTGAAGACCTTCTTACCAAAATACTCATAAGGTCTCTCACTAGGTGCTTTTACGTCAAGAGGCTTCTTTTTGAATGCCTCACCGACAACCTGAAATCTTAATGCTTCCATCATCTTTTTACTTCTATTTGGTAAAACTTAAAAATATTCGCTGCAAAGGTACAACGTTTTGCTTGTAAGAAACAAAGAATAATTATCATTTTGTATGTAATTATGTATGCAAAATGACATATTGTATCATAAAACACTATATTTTAATCACTCTGTTATTATTTGACTGGAAATTCGTGTCGATTTGTTACAAAGTGTCACTTACACACACCTTCGTTAACTAAAAAAGAAAGAAAAAGTTCACTGGCAGTCCGATTTACAGTACCTTTGCAGCCAAGTTTCGATAGTATAATAATAAAATATGAAAAGAAAAATGGATAACAGAGGACTTTATCAACCAGACTACGAACACGACGCCTGTGGCGTAGGTATGGTGGTAAACATACACAGAGGCAAGAGCCACGAACTGGTGGATCAAGCCTTGCGTGTATTAGAGAACATGGAGCATCGCGGTGCAGAGACACGCGATAAGACGGGTGATGGTGCCGGTATCATGCTGCAGATTCCCCACGAGTTTATATTGTTGCAAGGCATCCCTGTGCCCGAGAAAGGAAAGTATGGCACGGGGCTCGTTTTTCTTCCCAAAGAAGAGAAGGCTCAGCAGCAGATCCTGAGTGTGATGATTGAGGAGATTGAGCGTGAAGGACTGACGCTGATGCACCTGCGCACGGTACCTACGAACCCTGAGGTGTTGGGCGTGGCCGCCCGTGAGGTGGAACCCGACATCAAACAGATTTTCGTGACGGGCGTGACCGAAGAGAACATTCCCGTGTTCGAGCGTATATTATATAAGGTGCGTAAGCGCATCGAAAACCGTATCAATGACGAGGACTTCTACCTGTGCTCGCTGTCGAACAAAAATATCATCTACAAAGGCATGTTGACCAGCGGACAGCTGCGTCGCTATTTCCCTGATTTGTCGAATGATTACTTTACCAGCGGTCTGGCATTGGTTCATTCACGATTCTCGACCAACACCTTCCCTAAGTGGAAGTTGGCACAGCCCTTCCGTCTGCTGGCACATAACGGCGAGATCAACACCATTCGTGGCAACCGCGGTTGGATGAAGGCTCGCGAGAGTGTGCTTAACAGCGAGGCACTGGGCGACATCAAAGACTTACGACCCATTGTACAGGAAGGGATGAGCGACTCTGCCTCTCTCGACAACGTGTTTGAGTTTTTGATGATGAGCGGACTGTCGTTGCCGCAGGCGATGGCCATTCTCGTGCCCGAGAGTTTCAACGACAAGAACCCCATCAGCGAAGACCTGAAGGCCTTCTACGAGTATCACTCCATCCTGATGGAACCGTGGGACGGACCAGCTGCACTACTGTTCAGCGACGGACGCTATGCAGGTGGTATGCTGGATCGAAACGGTCTGCGCCCCAGTCGCTACACCATCACCAAACAGGGTATGATGGTGGTAGCCAGTGAGGTTGGCGTGATGGATTTTGAACCTAGCGATGTAGTGTCGAAAGGTCGTCTGCAACCAGGAAAGATCCTGCTCATCGACACCCAAGAGGGTAAGATTTACTATGACGGCGAAATCAAGGAGCAGTTGGCGAAGGCTCATCCGTATCGGGAGTGGCTCTCTGAGAACCGTGTACAACTGGAGAAACTAAAGAGCGGCCGTAAGGTGGAAAATGCTGTGAGCGACTTTGAGCGAAAGCTGGTGCAGTTTGGCTACGGACAAGAGGATATCGACAAGACCATCATTCCGATGGCTACTGCCGGACAGGAACCTGTGGCAGCGATGGGTAACGACACCCCACTGGCGGTGATTAGCGACCGTCCACAGGTGTTCTTCAACTACTTCCGTCAGCAGTTTGCACAGGTCACCAACCCTGCCATCGACCCCATCCGCGAGGAACTCGTGATGTCGTTGACGGAATATATCGGTGCCGTGGGAACGAACATCCTGACACCTGATGCCTCAAACTGCAAGATGGTACGCCTGCCACAACCCGTACTGACCAACACACAACTCGATATACTTTGTAACATCCGCTACAAGGGTTTTAACACGAAGAAGTTGCCTATGACTTTCAGACTCTCCCCCTTACCCCTCCCTGTGAGGGAGGGGAGTGATTACACTCAAGCCGGAGAAGGGCTGCTCTTGATAAGCTATGTAAGGATGCTGAGGCCTGCGTGGACGAGGGCGTGAACTACATTATATTAACAGATAAAATTGAAGATGCAGAGGTGTCTACTCCCCTCCCTCACAGGGAGGGGCAGGGGGAGGGTCTCTTCTACATCCCATCGCTGCTGGCCGTCTCTGCTGTCCACCACTATCTTATAAGTGTGGGTAAACGTGTGCAGACGGCTCTGATTGTGGAGAGTGGTGAAATCCGTGAGGTGATGCACGCTGCTCTGCTGTTGGGTTATGGTGCCAGTGCCCTATGTCCTTACATGACCTTCGCCATTCTCGATGATTTGGTGAAGCGCGGAAAGATTCAAGAAGAGTACTCAACGGCAGAATCCCACTATATCAAGGCGGTGGATAAAGGTCTGAAGAAGATTATGTCGAAAATGGGTATCTCTACCATCCGTTCGTATCGCGGTGCCAAGATTTTCGAGAGCATCGGACTGGGCGAAGACCTGCTGCGGCGCTATTTCGGAACTGAGACGAGTACCATCGGTGGTATCGGTCTGAAGGAGATTGCGAGGGATCAGATTCGTTTGCAGACCCTCCCCCAACCCCTCCCTGTGAGGGAGGGGAGCGGTTACCTTGCTAATCATGGACAGTTCTCGTGGCGCAAGGACGGTATCAAGCACGCATGGAATCCAGAGACCATTGCCAGACGAGAAAGAATCTCCCATCTTCTTGCGTGACTTCCTTCGATTCAAGAAAGTTAATACTCCCCTCCATGACAGGGAGGGGCAGGGGGGAGGGTCTTCCATCTCCCTCGACGAGGTAGAGCCCGTTGAGAGTATCGTGCGGCACTTCGTGACAGGAGCGATGTCGTTTGGTGCCCTGAGCATCGAGGCTCATGAGGCTTTGGCATTAGCGATGAATAAACTGGGGGCACGCTCAAATACCGGTGAGGGTGGTGAGGATAACGCCCGCTATCACACGGAGGTGGACGGCGTGTCGCTCAGCAGTAAGACCAAGCAGATTGCATCAGGTCGCTTTGGCGTCACCGCCGAATACCTGGTGAATGCGGAGGAAATACAGATTAAGGTGGCACAGGGTGCTAAGCCTGGTGAGGGTGGACAGTTGCCCGGCTTCAAGGTGAACGACATCATTGCGAAGACGCGTAACGCCATTCCCGGCATTTCGCTCATCTCTCCCCCACCGCATCACGATATCTATAGTATCGAAGACCTTGCACAGCTTATCTTCGACCTGAAGAACATCAACCCGACTGCTGCCGTGAGCGTGAAACTCGTAGCCGAGAGTGGCGTGGGCACCATCGCAGCCGGTGTGGCAAAGGCTAAGGCCGACCTCATCGTCATCTCGGGTGCCGAAGGTGGTACGGGTGCTTCGCCTGCTTCGAGCATGCGTTTTGCTGGTATCTCGCCTGAGATAGGACTGGCTGAGACGCAGCAGACATTGGTGATGAACGGCCTGCGCAATCAGGTGCGTCTGCAGACCGACGGACAGTTGAAGACCGCAAAGGATGTGATTATCATGGCGATGCTAGGTGCCGACGAGTTCTCGTTTGGTACGTTGCCGCTCATCGTGCTGGGCTGCGTCATGATGCGCAAGTGTAATACCAATACCTGTCCGATGGGTGTGGCCACCCAGAACCCAGAGTTGCGCAAACACTTCGAGGGTCGTGCGGAGTATGTGGTGAACTACTTCACCTTCCTGGCTCAGCAGGTGCGTGAATACCCCCCTCCAAAAGAGGGGATGTTGAGATACATAATTCCGCTGTAATACCCACTACTTCAGGTAACCAGACACCCCCTCCGTCGGAGGGGCTTGGGGAGGCCAAATGGCAAACCATCGACTTTGCCCGTCTGCTGCACAGACCTGAAAGCGAAAAAGCTTTATACTGGAACCGCGGTGCCTATACCAAGGTTACGGGCGTGAAAGACGAGGAGATCATCAAGGCTGCCGAGAAGGCTATCAGCGACGGCGAGGAGGTATCGCTCGACTATGCCATCAAGAATACCGACCGTGCGGTGGGTACGATGCTCTCGGGTGTCATCGCCAAAAAGTACGGCGAAAAGGGTCTGCCCGACAGTACCATCAAGATCAAGTTCAAGGGCTCTGCCGGTCAGAGTTTCGGAGCCTTCGCCGTGAAGGGTGTTGACATCCGCCTGGAAGGTGAGACCAACGATTACTTCGGCAAGGGACTCTCAGGTGGGCGCATCTCGATTCTGCCACCAGCCCGTCGTAGTGACGAGTTCAAGGCTGAAGAGAATATCATTGCCGGTAATACGGGACTGTATGGTGCCACCAGTGGCGAGCTCTACATCAACGGAAAGGTGGGTGAGCGCTTCGGTGTGCGCAACTCGGGGGCGATTGCCGTCATCGAGGGAGCTGGCGACCACTGCTGCGAGTATATGACAGGCGGTCGCGTGGTGGTATTAGGAAAGACTGGCCGCAACTTCGCCGCTGGTATGAGTGGTGGTGTGGCTTACGTCTATGACCCTGACCATACGTTCGACTACTTCTGTAATATGGATATGGTGGAACTCTCGCTGGTTGAGGACAGCGTCTCGCGCAAGGAACTGCTGGAACTCATCCGTCAGCACTATCTGCACACAGGCTCAGCCCTTGCCGGACGTATGCTCGACGACTGGCACCGCTACATTGAGGACTTCATTCAGGTAGTGCCCATCGAGTACAAACGTGTGCTTGAAGAGGAGAAGATGGCACGTCTGCACGAAAAGATTGCCGATATCCAGCGCGACTATTAGGGATGCTCGCGGGCGGCCCGCGAGAGAGAAAAACCGCTCCGGCACGCTCGCGGGCGGCCCGCGAGAGAGAAAAACCGCTCCGGCACGCTCGCGGGCGGCCCGCGAGAGAGAAAAATAGAATTATAAAAACAAAAAACAAAGAAAAATGGGAAATCCAAAAGCATTTTTAGAGATACACCGCCAGGAGGCGGGTTACCGTCCGATTCACGATAGAATCCACGACTTTGGCGAGGTGGAGCAGACGCTCAACACTCGCGAGCGCAAACTGCAGGCTTCGCGCTGCATGGACTGTGGCGTGCCCTTCTGCCATTGGGCTTGTCCACTGGGCAACAAAGCCCCTGAGTGGAACGATGCCCTGTACAAAGGCGATTGGGAGTTGGCTTACAGGTTGCTAAACAGCACCAATCCTTTTCCTGAATTCACCGGTCGTATCTGTCCGGCACTCTGCGAGAAAGCCTGCGTGCTCAACCGCTTCAATCATGAGCCGACGACCAATCGTGAGGACGAGGCAGCCATCACCGAGATGGCTTTCCAAGAAGGATTTATACTACCGCGTACTGACATCCAGCGGAATGGCAAGAAGGTAGCAGTGATAGGTGCCGGTCCTGCCGGACTGGTTGCTGCCAACGACCTGAACTTGATGGGCTATACGGTAACGGTATTTGAGAAGAACGAGGATGCAGGAGGCTTGCTACGCTACGGCATTCCCAACTTCAAACTTAACAAGGCCCCTCCAAAAGAGGGGATGTTGAGATACATAATTCCGCTGTAATACCCACTACTTCAGGTAACCAGACACCCCCTCCGTCGGAGGGGCTTGGGGAGGCTTTCGACGCCCTCGTCATCGCTACGGGCACTCCTACCGCCCGCGATCTCAAGGCTCCCGGTCGCGAACTCAAGGGTGTGCATTTCGCCCTCGAACTGTTGTCACAGCAGAACAGGGTGCTGGCGGGCATGGAATTTAGTAAAGAAGAACGTATTACTGCCAAGGGTAAGGACGTGCTCGTAATTGGTGGTGGCGACACCGGTTCCGACTGCATCGGTACAGCCCATCGTCAGGGTTGCAAGAGTGTCACCCAGATTGAGATCATGCCTCGTCCTGTGGAAGGTCCTGACGACCCGCAGAACCCTTGGCCCAACTGGCCGCGCACGCTCAAGACCACTTCAAGTCATGAAGAGGGCTGCACCCGTCGTTGGAACATCAACACGTTGGAATTCCTCGGTGAAAACGGTAAACTGACTGGTGTGAAGGTACAGGAAATCGACTGGAAGCCCAACCCCGACGGTGGTCGTCCCATCATGGTAGAGAAGGGCAAGCCCGAGATCATCAAGGCCGAGCTCTGTCTGTTGGCGATGGGATTCCTGAAACCCGAGCATTCTCAGTATCCTGACAATGTGTTTGTCTGTGGCGATAGTGCCAACGGGGCCTCGCTCGTTGTACGCGCAATGGCCAGTGGTCGTCAGACCGCCCGGCAGGTTGATACCTTCTTGAAAAAGTAAATATACTGTTGTTCCATTTTTTTGAAAATCCCTGTTTTTCAATACGGAATTCAGGGATTTTCCTTGTTTTTACGTAACTCAGCCATCTTCATGGCGAAGTTTTTTGCACTCGGAAATAAAAAGAAAACAAGCTTTCCTATTTATTTCTCTCGTTTTTTGTAACTTTGCCACAAAATAACAACAAGATGACGGCAAAAGAAATCATACGACACATGGAGTCGTTGCAGAACGACGAGCAACGACAGATACTGATGAGGTTCTTTAAAACCGGACCAGGTGAATACGGCGAAGGTGATGAGTTTCTGGGACTGAAGGTGCCTCAGACGCGTAAGGTTGTCGAAGCAGTTCCAAGAGACTTCCCCTTGAGCGAAGTGCCGGAATTGCTGATGAACCGTTGGCACGAGATAAGACTATGCGGACTGTTGATACTGGTAGCTAAATTCGAGAAACTGGCAGCCAAGCGATTGGAAAACGACCCCAGGGCTATTGCGGCGCGTGATGAAATCCTTTCGATGTATTTGCAATATGCGGAACAAGCCAACAACTGGGATCTCGTTGACCTCTCTGCCCCCAAGATTCTCGGCCACTGGTTGCTGCTGCCGACTAACCTTGGCGATAAAGACTATAAGATAAAAGTATTAGACGACCTCGCGCAAAGTCCCTGTCTTTGGAAACAGCGCATGAGCATCGTCTGTTCGTGGAAGACTTCGCAAACGGGCGACCCCTCGTGGTGCCTGCGCTATGCCGAAATCCATCTGCACCATCCTCACGACCTGATGCACAAGGCCGTGGGATGGATGCTCCGCGAGATGGGCAAGCGCGTATCGACAGACCTGCTTCGTGACTTTCTCCGTCAGCACGTCCACGAGATGCCCCGCACCGCACTCCGCTATGCCATCGAAAAAATGCCAGAGCAGGAACGGCAGTATTGGATGAAACAATAGCACAAATCAAGGCACTAATTTCGTGCAAGATAGTAAGAACGGTTATTTACACAGTACTATTCTTACACTTTGCACGAAAACAAAGGGATAAGCATTCAATGTGTCAGCAGAAGGGTATGGTTTTCGATGGAAGACTATACAAAATGATATTTATTCGGTTTTTTTACAAACATAACGGCGACATTCTTTGGTTAGTTATGACTTTTTGACTACCTTTGCACTCGAAATGTTATCAAAAAGACAGAATAACTAGACATTTATGAGCAAATTGGCACAAAAACTCAGATTTTCGAAGATGCATGGTTGCGGAAACGACTACATCTATGTCAATACGATGGAGTTCACCGTGCCAGACCCCGCGTCAGCAGCCATCGCCTGGAGCGACCGCCACAAGGGTATCGGGTCCGACGGTCTGGTGCTGATAGGGAAATCGCCTGTGCCGGAAGCCGACTATACCATGCATATATATAATGCTGACGGGAGTGAGGCCATGATGTGTGGCAATGCGTCGAGGTGTATTGGAAAGTATCTCTATGAGAAGACCCACCCCTGGCCCCTCCCTGTGAAGGAGGGGAATGGTTACCAAGAGACCGAGATTCGGTTGCTCACGTTGTCGGGTATCAAGGTTCTCTATTTACATATTGTTAATGACACTGTGAAGAGTGTGACGGTGGATATGGGCGAGCCAGTCTTCGAAGACGAGACCCTTTTCAATCCCACCCTCGCGAAAAGTCTATCTACTCCCCTCCATCACAGGGAGGGGCAAGGGGGCGGGTCTGCTCTTTTCGTATCAATGGGCAATCCCCACTATGTTATCTTCACGGACGAGGTGGATCAGGTGGGCGAGACGGGTCCGGCACTGGAACAGCATCCTGCCTTCCCGCAGCGCTGCAACATAGAGTTTGCGCAAGTTCTGCCCGACGGTCGTATCAGGACGCGTGTCTGGGAACGTGGCAGCGGCATCACTCAGGCTTGCGGTACGGGAGCCTGCGCTACAGCTGTTGCGGCCGCTGTTACAGGCAAGGCAGGGCGAAAGAGCAACATCGTGATGGATGGCGGCACGCTTCACATTGAGTGGTGCGAAAGCGATAACCACGTCTATATGACCGGACCCGCCGAATTTGCCTTCGACGGCGAGATTGAATTATAAATTATGAATTATTGATATGGCACTAGTAAACATACATTTCCTGAACCTGCAGAACAACTACCTGTTCGCCGACATTGCCAAGAAGGTGAATGCCTTCAAGGTGATGCACCCCAAGGCCGATGTGATTTCGCTGGGCATCGGCGATGTCACACAGCCGCTGGCCCCCGCCGTCGTGGAGGCTATGCACAAGGCTGTCAACGAAATGTCCACTGCGGAGGGTTTCCGCGGATATGGTCCCGAACAGGGCTATCCGTTCCTGCGTGAGGCCATTCTGAAGAACGACTTTGCACCGCGGGGCGTTCGCCTCGGCATCGACGAGATATTCGTGAACGACGGCGCGAAGTCGGACACCGGCAATTTCCAGGAGCTGCTGCATTGGGACAATTTCATCGGCGTGACCGACCCCATCTATCCTGTATATATCGACTCGAACGTGATGATCGGGCGCTGCGGCACGTATCGCGACGGACGATGGACGAATGTGCGCTACCTGCCCACGACGGCGGAGAACGGCTTTATTCCCGAGCTGCCCAAGGGCCGCCCTGTGGATGTCATCTACCTGTGCTACCCCAACAATCCGACGGGCACGGTGCTGACCAAGCAGGAGTTGCGCAAGTGGGTGAACTATGCGCTGAAGAACGACGCGCTGATTCTCTTCGATGCCGCCTACCAGGCGTATATCCGCGACCCGGAGATACCGCACAGCATCTACGAGATACGGGGTGCCAAGAAGTGTGCCGTGGAGTTCCGCTCGTTCTCCAAGACGGCAGGATTCACCGGTGTGCGCTGTGGCTATACCGTGGTGCCCAAGGAGGTCAGCGTATCGACTTTCGAAGGCGAGCGCATCCCGCTGAACCAGTTGTGGCTGCGCCGTCAGTGTACGAAGTTCAACGGCACCAGCTACATATCGCAGCGGGCTGCCGAGGCTGTCTATTCGCCCGAAGGCAAGCAGCAGATACAGGCCACCATCGACTATTACATGGACAATGCCCAACGCATGCTGAAGCGTCTTCATGGACTGGGCTACGAGGTGTATGGCGGCGAGAATGCGCCGTATATCTGGATGCGCACTCCCGACGGCATGGGTTCGTGGCCGTTCTTCGAGGCCCTGCTCTATGGTGCCAATGTGGTCTGCACGCCGGGTGTCGGCTTCGGTCCGTCGGGCGAGGGCTACGTGCGGTTTACCGCCTTCAGCAGTCACGAGAAGACGGAGGAGGCCCTGGACCGGATAGAGAAATGGAGCAAAGGATAGCGAAACCGGTTTCAATTATATGTTAGCAACCCCATTGTGGGTTTTAGTATTCATTTAAAGGTAAAAAGGTATGAAAAGAATTGAAGCAATCATCCGCAAGACGAAGTTCGAGGATGTGAAGGAAGCATTGCTCTCGTCGGACATCGACTGGTTTGAGTACCACAACGTACATGGCATCGGACAAAGCCGACAGGAGCGTATCTACCGTGGCGTGCAGTATTCGACGGACGTGATAGAGCGTGTGGCGCTGACCATCGTTTGTCGCGACCCGCTGGTGGAGCCCACGGTGAAGGTGATTCTGAATACGGCCCATACGGGCGAGGTGGGCGACGGCCGCATCTTCGTGAGCGACATAATCGACACCTGGAGCATCCGCACCGGTGAGCACGGCGACACCGTACTGAGAGACAAGAAGTAAAGTTTTTTTGTTTATTTCCCCTATATGTCATCATCATAATTTAAGACGTTCATGAGCATGATTTGAGACGTTTATGATACATAAACCGATTCAATGATGTATCATAAATGAAGATAATCATGTGTAGGGCACAAAAAAGGGGTTTAATTTAAAATGTAAAAAGTTATGAACGAAATAGGATTATCACTCGATACCGTATGGATGCTATTGGCAGCCATGCTGGTTTTCTGGATGCAGCCCGGTTTTGCGCTGTGTGAAGCAGGTTTTACGCGCGGCAAGAACACCGCCAACATCCTGATGAAGAACTTTGTCGATTTCATGTTCGGCTCGTTGCTGTTTTTCTTCCTCGGCTTCGGATTCATGTTCGGCGCCGACACGCTCGGAGGATTCATCGGCATGCCCAACTGGGGCGACCTCTCCTTCTATAAGAGCGACCTGCCCGTCGAGGGCTTCCTGATTTTCGAGACCGTGTTCTGTGCCACCTCCGCCACCATCGTCAGCGGTGCCATGGCCGAGCGCACCAAGTTCTCGATGTACCTCATCTATTCGGCCTTCATCTCCCTGTTCATCTACCCCGTCGAGGGTCACTGGACATGGGGCGGCGGCTGGTTATGCAATGCTGCTGAAGACAGCTTTATGATGACCACCTTCGGCGATGTCTTCCACGACTTTGCAGGCTCTGCCATCGTGCATAGCGTAGGTGGCGTGCTGGCCATCATCGGTGCTATGGCATTAGGTCCACGTCTGGGCAAGTATGGCAAGGACGGCAAGAGCCGCGCCATTCCCGGCCACAACCTGACGATAGCCGCCCTGGGCGTGTTCATCCTCTGGCTGGGATGGTTCGGATTCAACCCCGGTTCACAGCTGGCAGCATCGGGCGAGGTGAACCGTATCGCCATCAGCCACGTGTTCCTCACCACCAACCTCGCAGCAGCTGCTGGCGGTGTGGCCACGATGTTCATTACGTGGTGGAAGTATGGCAAGCCATCACTTTCATTGACGCTCAACGGCGTGCTGGCAGGACTGGTCGGCATCACGGCAGGGTGTGACATCGTGTCGCCCATCGGAGCCGTTGTCATCGGACTGGTGTGTGGCACCGTCCTGGTTTTCTCCATCGACTTCATCGACCACAAACTGCACATCGATGACCCCGTGGGTGCCAGTTCCGTACACGGTGTCTGCGGCATCCTCGGCACGCTGATGACCGGCCTGCTATCCACATCGACTGGTGCTTTCTACGGTCACGGTTGGGGATTCTTCGGTGCCGAGTGCTTCGGCATTCTGGTCATCGACCTCTGGGCAGCAGCCTGCGGCTTCGTCCTTTTCTATGGCATCAAGAAGCTGCACGGACTGCGTGTTGACAAGCGCATCGAGGACGAGGGACTTGACATCTACGAGCATGGAGAGACGTGCTATAACTGATGGAAGATGGATGATGTAAGAAGTAAGATGTAAGATGTAAGAAGTAAGAAGTAAGATGTAAGAAGTAAGTAAAAAGGTATGAAAAAGATTGTTATGTTTGCAATGGGTCTGGTGCTAAGCTGCACCGCCCTTGCTCAGGAAAAAGTAGAAACTACGATTTGTGGAGATTTCGTAAATGAGTATATCTGGCGCGGTCTGAAACTGGCCGATGTCGCCGTGCAGCCAACCCTTGGCGTAGGCTATAAGGGCTTGTCGCTGACAGCATGGGGCAGCTACGGACTGTCCAACAAGGACGACGTGAAGGAGTTCGACCTGACACTCGCCTACTCCATCGGTGGACTACACTTCGGCATCACCGATTATTGGTTCAGCGAGATGGCCAGTGGAGGCGACCCCGACGGGCGATACTTCAAGTACAACGCCCACAGCACGAACCACGTCTTCGAGGGCAACATCGGCTATGACTTCGGATTTGCCTCACTGCAGTGGTACACCAACTTCGCCGGCAACGACTACAAGGAGAACGGCAAGCGGGCCTACAGCAGCTATTTTGAGGCAACCGTCCCCTTCCAGTTGGCTACCGTAGATTGGAAAGCAACAGCCGCTGCCGTACCCTTTGAGTCACCACAGTACGGCACGAGCGGGTTCGCCGTCACCAACCTGTCGCTGCGGGCAACGAAGGACATCAAGATCACCGATACCTTCTCCATCCCCATCTTCGGTCAGCTGACCGCCAATCCCTGTTCGCAGAAAGCCTACCTGGTCTTCGGTTTCACGCTACAGCCATAGACTAAGGTCGCTCTAAAAAGGAGGAACCGACGAAAAAGCCGCCCATTCGTGGGCGGCTTAGTTGGGTTAAATGGAAATGTGTTTAACGTGTCCCGCCATTCCCATCATATCCAGGATTCTGGGTCATAGACGGATTTCTGCTTACTTCATCCTGTGGAATGGGGAAAAGGAGTTGGTAATCCTCAAGTCCCAAAATCGACTTAGCAAGCCCTGTCCGCTTGAGGAAAGCGAAATAGCCGCCAAAATCAATTTGTATCTTACTACGCACTTCGGAGATTGCAGGGAGCACATCGGTTGATGTGGTTTCAATGCCCTTAGCAGACTTTACTTGGTTTAGAAGTTCACTGGCCTTAGCATTATTACCTAATTTGTCTTCACATTCGGCTAGCGACAAGAGCACATCGGCATAGGTCTTGATGATACAATTCTCGTTTAATACGATAGCAGTACTATTGGCCCTTGATCTTGTCTGTCCAAATGACGGCTGGCTCCAGATGACTTCCGGGCTGTCAATCTCTATATTGTTGATGGATGAAACAAGGCTGTAGCGGTTCCCGCTTACTATCTCGTTGAGTAGTACTTTTGCATCGGCATATTTTCCTTGATACATATAAATGTCGGCAAGAATGACGCGGGCGAGGTCTTTAGGGGGTATTGCCATATCTTCAGCATTATCAATGAATCCAGCCTTAACATCAGCTAACTTGTCCATAATGGAGGTCAGGTTTGCAATCAAGTCATTGAGAATTTCATTGGAAGATGTTCTCGGAATGCTATAAGTATCCTGTTGCGTCGTAATATATGGCACATCACCGAACATTGTGACGAGTTCGTAGTACATCAAAGCATTTGTCACATAGCACATCGGACTAAGTGCATCGACACCTGTTTCGCTTGCCATCAACAAAAGTTGGGCGTTGCGGTTTATCACCTGATAGGGGTTAATGAACAACTCCCTGACATTATAATCGTAAGGGGAAAGCG
Organism: uncultured Prevotellaceae bacterium; assembly: GCA_902770195.1. Classification (GTDB taxonomy): domain Bacteria; phylum Bacteroidota; class Bacteroidia; order Bacteroidales; family Bacteroidaceae; genus Prevotella. Next base: position 22,591 of record CACXSA010000038.1, on the reverse strand, counting down.
GAGCCTTGAAATCTTCAGAGGGGAAAATCCCTGTATATTTTACATCTGCGATTTTGTATTTGACATGACTTTGGGCAAGCAACCTGCATAAATCTGTAACATAGTTCACGCCATCGCTCGCAAGGAAAGTTCCATCAGGGTTTCCCGCTTGCGAGATACTGACAGAAGCGACAGTGTTACCCACAGCATCATAAAGATTGACTTGGGCATCGCTAATATATTTATACATGGCTGGATTTACCTTTATAGTCCATACACCATCAGCGTATTCTGACGATACGCTCATGTAGGTCTGAACAAATCGCCCCCAAGGATTATAGTTCGTGTTTGCATCACCGCTAATCAATGGTGAAGTATATAGCGGCACATTGCAACTGACATTCACAATATACGTTCCTCCCTCTTTCGGTGCACTGATGCTTGTCACATCGTATGTAACTGGCTGTGACGGGTCATAGATTTCATTGCCAGCCACACCGTCCTCGTCCCAGTCGTAGAAATACTTCAAATCTTTCACATTGATGGTTACTCCATACTCCTTATATTTCTCTATCAGCTTCTGCACATAATAAGAAAGGCTGAGATTGTTCCTGTCCTTCTTGTATTGCTCCTTGTTCTGCTCCGTAAATTTTCCGTCATCAGCAAAATCGTAGCGCAGACGGGTCAGCCATGAAATCAGTTCTGAGCCTTTACGGCTATATTGCAATGGCATACTGATTGCCAGCAGGCCAGCGGCATAATCGTCGGCGTCGGTAATAGAGACCTGTGTAAAGCTCTTATCGTTCAACCGCTGTAAGCCAAAAGCCGAGAGCAATTCCCCTTGTGCCTGGCTCAAAGCTACATCAAAATCAAGACCACCAATAACGAGGTTTGCCACTCGCTCAGAAATAAGATGCGTAACAACATTCACATTTACCTTATTTCCATTCTGCAAGTCTGCATAACATTGTAAGTAAATCTGTGCGTCGCGAGTGTTGTAGTCATCAACTTCGTTATAGAACAAGCCATTGGCCGACACCAGAACATAAGGGTATTTGAACAGCGTATTACGGAATGCGTAGTTGCCGCAATCATCAAATGTCATCGTAGTCTGTGCCGAACCAAGGACATTGAGCATTAGGTCGAGTGGCTGCATCGTGATTGTCGTACCACTCTTAAACGGACCTTTCTCTGCTCGTCCACTCACCGTATAATAAGTGTCAGTAAAATGCTTTTCTTCTGTCGTGGTAAAATATACCTCCGAAACATCATTTGCAGGAACACTAAAGAAAGAGCCGTCGGTCATTTTCACGTTCATCTTGTAGCCCGTGTTTTGTGCAAAGGCTGCGTGACCAAATGCGACAAGCCCAAGCATCAAGAAAAAATGTTTTGCTTTCATATCTGCTTATCTGTTTATGATTTTTATATCTGTTTTGTTTGAGTGAATAATCAGTATGCCTTTCGGCAAGCCTGACAATTCCACAACTGCATTTCCTCCTGCATCAGCCTTGCAATCTTTTATCAGCCTGCCGTCTTGCAGATACACAGAAACGATCCCTCCGCCATTCAGACCGCTAAAGACCACGCAACCATTCTCCTGTTTTACGCCACTGTCCTTCACGAACTCTTCAATGCCAGTGGATTCTACGGCAAACTGAAAGTTCTGCGCATCTGCAAGACTCAACGTGTAAGTTCTGCTACCAGCAACAACTGTCAAATCACCACCATTGCACGAAACTTTTGGATTGTCGGCCAGCGCAAAAGTTGTTTTCGTCCCATCCTTGCCATTCACCACAAGAAATCGGACCCCATCCGCCAGACTCTCAGCCAATGGCAGAGCCGCCAGCACAAAAGCAATAATCAATCTCTTTGCTCTCATAATACTTTTATATATATTTGTTGTTCTATCCTACGGCTCACCTGGAACCCTGAATCATATACACAACGAAAATGGCGCAGACTGTCACCACTTCCAACCGGGTTCGCTACAAACCTCAATACCTTATGGAGAAGCCCACGCCATTATAGCGCAACTCCTTAGGTATTGATTTGCTCAGATTCTTTTCGAGGTAGCGATTCGGTTGGAAACGAGCAATATGTCTTGCACTCTGTTTGCAGAATGCGAGGGCAAAATTACACAAAATTTTTCAATTCATACCCTCAAACTGCAAAAAATATGAAATGCAGCGATTTTTATCTATTCTTTTAACTACATGGGTAAGTTGGCGGTGGTGTTTTTTTATCAAACTCTTGCTTATCTCCAAAAAAAGTCATATCTTTGGCGTGTCGAACTCCAATTCAGGCATACTCTACCTTCGATTCATCTAAGGTTCTGCGCCTACTCTTGTACGATTGAAGTACGTTTGATGTACGTCTGTTGCCCGTTCGTTAATCGGACAACAATCGGACAACAAACGGACAACAATCGGACAACAGTGGGAGAAAGAGTGAAGGAAAGAACTGATTAGAGTGGAGTAAAAGTAGATTGGAATTAGAGAACTGTTAGGGAGCAATCAGAGAACGATTAGAGAACAATCAAAGTATAACTTAAATAGAATAGGCGATGAAGAAAAAAGGAACAGGCAAGGGATTGATGGTGGTAGGCAGTATGCGCAAGGATGGCATAACGACCTACATGAAACAAGGGCGGTTGATTATCCGGTCGGCCAACTCGATGGAGAAACGCAGCAATACGCTGCCTCAGTTTATCCAGCGTCAAAAGATGCGTCATGCAGTGGCACTATGGAGGATGCTGAAGTATATCGAGCCGATGTTTACCGAAGGGGCGACGGCCTATAACAATTTTATGTCGCTAGCCAATCAGATGCCCGTAGTGTACGTTGAAAAGGGTTTGGAGCGGGTGTCCTTTCTGATGCCAGGCATCCCCGTGAGCGACGGCAGGTTGCCGGAGATCAAGCAACATCTGGGCGAGACAGATGGAACGCCAGCACTGATAACCGATCTCAAGGCACACGACTGGGAGCCTTGGACGAAGTTATGACTTTACACGGCTGTCCAGGATGGCCGTGACAACGACGCTTTGGTGCGATTCAGCAAGCGCGAAGTGCCTTGGGAAGAGGTGACACTGGTGGATGGCCACTATGTGCTGAAAGGCGAGGAATTTGCCGACGATATGAAGGGCTGGGCACTGGTGCTAGTAAAGGGTGAACGCTGTTCGCCACAGACCATTGTCACACGTTGCACGCTGTACAAACAATACACCACGAAAGAAGCCTTGGAGGCTGCTGCCGACAGCTATGGCGGTCTGACCGACCGCGATTTCCTATCATTAGGATGATTTTGTTGATTTTACAAAATGTAACTGGCCTCCCACTGGGTCACTGTCTTTAATCAAAGGAGCACCCGATTGTCGGATGCTCCATTATTAAAGACATAACCCAAAATCACGAGAAAAATTCTAAAAATCAGAAATTCTATTCGATTATCTTTTGAAATTCAAAATAATTATGTATATTTGCACCGAATATGAGAATAGTATCACACAGACGATTAGTTGAATTCTATAGCTCGGAAGGACACGGAGACGCTCAGGCTGCACTTGAACGATGGTATGACATTGCAGAAAAGGCAGAGTGGAAGAACCTGTCGGACATAAAGGCAGACTTCCCAACAACAGACTACGTTGGTAACCAACATTATGTCTTTGACATCAGGGGCAATAAATATCGTCTGGTAGTGGTCGTAAAATTCACAATAGGACATATATTCATCCGATTTGTGGGAACTCACAGTGAATACGATAAGATTGACGTTTCAACGATATAATATAAGGAGGTACAAATATGGCAAAAATTACTAAAGAACAATATGAGTTTGCATTGGCACGGATAGAGGAATTGTTGCCCTTAGTGGATGACAACACGCCTTCCAACGACCGTAATGCCGTGGAGTTGACAATGATGTCGGATGTTGTCATTGACTATGAGAAAGAGCACTATCCCATAGGCAAACCTACCGTAGCCCAGTTGATACAGCTTTCTTTGGAAGAGAAGAATATGAGTCAGAAACAATTGGCTACAGAGATTGGGGTTAGTCCTTCACGCATAAGCGACTATGTTTCAGGCAGGGCAGAGCCTACGCTGAAGATAGCTCGTCTGCTTTGCGCCACTTTGGGAATAACGCCAGCAGCTATGTTGGGATATTAAACTATAGGAAACCTAAAGGGATAAGAAATACTATGGGGGACCCACTGTGTCCTATGGCAGATTGCCGGAGATCAAGCAACATCTGGGCGAGACAGATGGAACGCCAGCCCTGATAACCAATCTCAAAGCACACGACTGGGAGCCTTGGACGAAATTATGGCTCTACACGGCCGTCCAGGAAGGCAGCGACAGAAACGCTTTGGTACGATTCAGCAAGCGCGAGGTGTCTTGGGATGAGGTGACGCTGGTGGATGGTTACTGAAAGAAGCCTTGGAGGCTGCTGCCGACAGCTATGTCGGTCTGACCGACCACGATTTCCTATCATTAGGATGATTTTGTTGATTTTACAAAATGTAACGATAACACCCTTCTTGCGAACAAAAAGAAAGAAATAGCGAAGGATATAAGCTCCGATACTTAACAAAGTGTCAGTCTGACTATAATTTAACACTCTTATGTAAGTCAGAAGCGAGTGGAATTCTGCAAAAAGTACATACCTTTGCAGTCCATAGAATAAATGCGTTTTATGGATACAAAGTACATTTTTGTGACGGGCGGTGTTGTTTCCTCCTTAGGGAAAGGCATCATAGCAGCCTCGATAGGCAAATTGCTGCAGGCACGCGGCTATAAAGTCACCATCCAGAAGTTCGACCCCTATATCAACATCGACCCGGGCACGCTGAACCCCTACGAGCACGGCGAGTGCTACGTGACGGAGGACGGTTTTGAGACCGACCTCGACCTGGGTCACTACGAGCGCTTTACAGGCATACATACAACACGAAACAACTCTATAACAACAGGACGTATCTACAAGACCGTCATCGACCGTGAACGCCGTGGCGACTATCTGGGCAAGACCATCCAGGTAGTGCCACACATCACCGACGAGATTAAGAGACGTATGCTAAGGGAAGGGTCCTCTTTCGACTTCGTCATTACCGAGGTAGGCGGCACCATCGGCGACATAGAGAGTGCGCCGTTCATGGAGGCTATCCGACAGTTGCGGTGGCAGTTGGGACGTAATGCCGTATGTGTACACCTTACCTACGTGCCTTATCTAAAAGCTGCCGACGAGCTGAAGACCAAGCCCACACAGCATAGTGTCAAGGAATTGCAGTCGATGGGTATCCAGCCCGACATTCTCGTGCTCCGAACCGAACGTCACCTTGACGATCATCTGCGCATGAAGGTGGCTTCGTTCTGTAATGTCGATCTGGAGTGCGTCGTGCAGAGCGAGGATATGCCTTCCATCTACGAGGTGCCCGTGAGCATGCAGCAACAAGGACTCGATGCTGCCATATTAAGAAAGGTAAAGGCCTCCCCAAGCCCCTCCAAAGGAGGGGGTGTTAAGATACCTAATTCCGCAGCCATCCCCATTGCTACAAGTAATCAAACATCCCCTCTTTCGGAGGGGCTTGGGGAGGCTTGGACCGCCTGGCTCTCTTTCCTCGACAAGCAGCGCAAGGCAACCCGCGAGGTGCATGTGGCACTGGTGGGCAAGTACGACCTGCAGGATGCCTACAAGAGTATCCGCGAGAGTCTGAACCTGGCGGGCATCTACAATGACGTGAAGACAAAGATCCATTTCATCAACAGCGAGGAGGTGACCGGTGATAATGTGGCCGACAAGTTGGGCGACATGGCAGGCATACTTATTTGTCCGGGCTTCGGACAGCGTGGCATCGAGGGTAAGATTATCGCCGCGCAATATGGTCGCACCCACGACGTCCCCACCTTCGGCATCTGTCTGGGCATGCAGATGATGGTCATCGAGTTTGCCCGTAACGTGCTGGGATACAAAGATGCCAATAGTGCCGAGATGAGACCCACCCCCAAGCAGACCCTCCAGCAACAGACCCTCCCCCAGCCCCTCCCTGTTATGGAGGGGAGTAGTCACCAAGAGCCTGTGAATGTGATTGACCTGATGGAAGAACAAAAGAGCATCACTGAGATGGGTGGTACGATGAGATTAGGCGCATACGATTGTAAGGTATTAAAAGGTAGTAAGTCATTTGATGCATATTCGCAGTCAGAACTATCTACTCCCCTCCATAACAGGGAGGGGCTGGGGGAGGGTCTGCTGGAGGGTCTTCTAATCAGCGAACGCCATCGCCATCGCTATGAGTTTAACAATGCCTATAAGGAAGAGTACGAGAAGAATGGCATGCGGTGCGTGGGCATTAACCCCGCCGCCAACCTGGTAGAAATCGTCGAGATTCCCGAGAACCGCTGGTACATCGGTACCCAGTTTCATCCGGAATATTCGTCAACGGTGCTCCATCCGCACCCGCTCTTCCTGTCGTTCATCAAAGCATGTATTAAAAATAAGTGATATTATGTGTGGAATTGTAGCAATATTAAACGTCAAGGAACAGACGCATACACTGAGAGAGAAAGCACTGAAGATGAGTCAGAAGATCCGCCACCGCGGACCCGACTGGAGTGGAATATACTGTGGCGGCTCGGCCATCCTCGCCCACGAGCGGTTGAGCATCGTCGATCCTGAGAGCGGAGGCCAGCCGTTGTACTCGCCCGACCGCAAACAGGTGCTGGCCGTCAACGGCGAGATCTACAACCATCAGGACATTCGCCGTCGCTATGCCGGACAGTACGAGTTCCAGACGGGCTCCGACTGTGAGGTTATCCTGGCACTGTACAGAGGCCTCACCCCTAACCCCTCTCCAAAGGGCGAGGGGGACTTTGTTACTCATGAGCAAATTTGTTCAATGTTAGAACAGCTCAGCGGCATCTTCGCCTTCGTTCTCTACGACGAGGAGCGTGATGAGTTTCTGATAGGCCGTGACCCCATCGGTGTCATACCCCTTTATATTGGCTACGACAGCGACGGCAAGGTGTATGTGGCTTCTGAGTTGAAAGCCCTCGAAGGCCAGTGTGAGCACTACGAGCCATTCCTGCCCGGCCACTATTATAGGAGTGTCGACCCCGGCATGAAGCGCTACTATCAGCGCGACTGGTTCAAATATGACGCCGTGAAGGACAACCCCGCTTCTGTCGATGCCATCCGCGACGGTCTCACCGCTGCCGTCAAGCGCCAGCTGATGAGCGACGTGCCCTATGGCGTGCTGCTCTCGGGCGGACTCGACTCGTCGGTCATCTCCGCCATCGCCGAGAAGTTCTCAGAGCATCGTATCGAAGACGACTCGAAGAGCAAGGCTTGGTGGCCCCGTCTGCACTCCTTTGCTGTAGGACTGAAGGGTGCTCCCGATTTGGCGAAGGCCAAACTCGTGGCCGACCATATCGGTACTGTTCACCACGAAATCAACTATACCATCCAAGAAGGACTCGATGCCATCCGCGACGTCATCTACTACATCGAGACCTACGACGTCACCACCGTCCGCGCCTCCACACCCATGTACCTGTTGGCAAGGGTCATCAAGTCAATGGGTATCAAGATGGTGCTTAGTGGCGAGGGTGCCGACGAGATATTCGGTGGCTACCTCTACTTCCACAAGGCCCCGTCGGCCAAGGACTTCCACGAGGAGACCGTACGCAAGCTCTCCAAGCTGTACCTCTACGACTGTCTGCGCGCCAACAAGAGTCTGTCGGCATGGGGTGTCGAGGGTCGTGTGCCCTTCCTCGACAAGGAGTTCCTGGATGTTGCCATGCGACTCAATCCCGAGGTCAAGATGTGTCCGGGGCAGACCATCGAGAAGAAGATTGTCCGTGAGGCCTTTGCCCATCTTTTGCCCGCCGAAGTGGCATGGCGCCAGAAGGAGCAGTTCAGCGACGGTGTCGGCTACTCGTGGATTGACACACTGAAGGCCGTGACGGCAGCAGCAGTTTCTGACGAGCAGATGGCACATGCTGCCGAGCGTTTCCCCATCAATCCGCCTAAGAACAAGGAAGAGTATTACTACCGCAGCATCTTTGCCGAGCACTTCCCCAGCGACTCCGCCGCCCTTAGCGTACCTTCCGAGGCCAGTGTGGCGTGCAGCACTGCCATCGCCCTCGAGTGGGATGCCGCCTTCCGCAACCTAAATGACCCCTCAGGCCGTGCCGTCAAAGGCGTGCATGAGCAGGCCTATTGACGGAGCGACAAAATTTTGCCGTCAAAGGTGTGCATGAGATGGCATACTGAAGAATGACATCACCATTTGGTGCTGAAAAGCTTGGGGGAGACGACCAGCGAGAACCATCCCCATCGAGCACTTTTCTCGCTGGCTTCGCGCTTCAGGCGCTCCAGGGTGTCGGTGCCGAACATCAAGGTGTAGCCTGCCGACAGGGATACGACATCGGAGAAGGTGTAGGTGGCCTGCAGGTCGATGCTGTGTCCGAGGGTACGATTGCCTTTCTCCAAGGAGGTGGCCACGGCGAGGTAATGGTAGGTGGCGCTGATGTTCAACTGGGGCACAGGATTGCCGAAGCCGCCAATGAAGGCATTCTGCAGTCCGGGGGTGAAGCCGTTGATGTAGGCACTCTCATAGAAATAGTCCATGATACCATAGAACTTGTTGCGCGACCCGAAGAGGGGACAGAAGCCCATATTGGTGGTGTGCTGAATGAGTCCGATATCGCCGGGATCGGGGGCTATCACGTCCTCATCGCCACTAAGGTAGTCGTAGCCAACGGTAAACCCGTAACTATCAGCAGGCTGGAAGGTGGCCTTGGTACCTAACATCCAGGCGCGGATGTCACTGGCTCCCTTGCTGGTGGCATTGACTATCTTTCCCGTCTGCCGGTAGTAGGCCGCCTCAAGGGTGAGCCTACGGGGGTGGAAATTGAGGTAGCCGCCATAGAGCTGCTGGTATTCGGTGGAAGCGGGCTTGGAGGAATTCTCGCCTTGCGAGGGTTCCTCGGCCGGGCGGTCCAGCTCGCCGGCCTGCATGCCCACATTCATGAAGAGCAGCGAGGCACCCAGCGGGAAGCGGGGCACGTCGTAGTGATACCAGAAGGTCTGCATGGTCTTATAGGGCTGTGAGCCGTTGTCGTAATAGGTAGTGGAATAGACATGCTCGGCGTTCTGGTTATAGGCGAAGATGGCATGTGCCTGATGACCATGTCCCTCATAACCCACCCTGACCACGTCGTGGGACATAGAAGCCATAGCGAAGTCGTTAGGACCGATGATGCGCTCATCGTCGTAGGACAGTGCCACACGTCCCAACTGTGCGAAGAGTCCACAGGGGGCTTTCCCCTTCACCCACCCTTCATAGAGGTTAAGGGTCTGCCCGCCGCTGGTACCCCATACCGACTTGTTTTGCACGACGGCCTGCACCTCAAGGTAGGGGCGCTCATAGCCAACCAAGAGACGGAAGCGGCCAAGCAGGAAACTGGAGCGTTTTTCGGGCACATCAGTACGGCTGTACGGCAGTCCGCCGTTCATCATTTCACCGTGGGTCATTACGTTTAGTCCGAAGTTCAACTGGTTGAGCTTTGTAGAATCGGTCTGTGCACTCATCATGACGGTATGCAACGTCAGGAACGCTACAGAAAACAGGCGGGTCAGTAGTTTATTCATAATTCATAATTAATGCATAATTACGGGGACAAAGATAGGAAAAAGAAATAAGGTAAACAAGAAAAAAGGAAAGAAAAATCGCCAATGCCCCTGAAATATGGGGCACAAGAAAAACACCCCTGCACCACGAAAGGGTTGCAGGGGTGTTGGCTGTTGGGTGTTGGCTGTTGGTAAATGGCTAAAAGCTAATAGCCAAAAGCTAAAATCACTTTACTTTAGCCACCAGACTCTCGGGATAGGTGGGCATGGCACCGTTCTGGGTGCACACGTATGCCGACACCTCTACGGCGATGCGGTGCGCCTCCTCCATGGGCTTGCCGTTAAGGATGGCAGCACAGAAGGAACCCGTGAACGAGTCGCCGGCACCTACGGTATCTGCCACGGTCACCTTCGGTGTCTCCTGGAACGAGGTGAGTCCGGGTGCGAAGACGTAGGAACCGTTGGTGCCACAGGTGAGCACCAGCATCTTCAGGTTATAGTCGGTGAGAATCTTCTGGCAGATGTCGCGCATGTCGAGGTCGTCGTAGCCATACATCCGCTTGATAACCACCAATTCCTCATCGTTGATCTTGAGGATGTTGCAACGCTTAAAGGACTCCTCGATGACATCCTTGGTATAGAACTGCTGACGCAGGTTGATATCGAAAATCTTGATGCAGTCGGAGGGGGTATCGTCAAGGAACTGACGGATGGTAGCCCACGACACGACGTTGCGCTGAGCCAGCGAGCCGAAGCACACTGCACGGGCGTTCTTGGCCACCTCGGCAATCTCGGCGGTATAGGGGATATTGTCCCATGCCACATTCTCCTTGATCTCGTAAGCGGGTATTCCGTCACCGCTCAGTGTCACCTGCACCGTGCCGGTAGGATATTTCACACGCGGCATGAGATAGTTCAGGCCATGCTCCTTCAATGCCTCAATGGTCTCATCAGCCAGTGCGTCCTCACCCAGTGCGCTGACAGCAAGTGTCTGCAGTCCGAACTGTCCTGCATGATAAGCAAAGTTGGCAGGCGCACCACCTAGTTTCTTTCCGTCGGGAAGTACATCCCATAATGCCTCACCGAGGCCTACTACATAACGTTTGTTAGCCATAATATTTAATCTTTAATTTTTAATCTTTAATGTTTCACCTTCGGAATATACGTGAAGAGGTAGAGCACACCGACAGCCATGACGGCTACGGCACCCGCCTGTCCTATGGCATCGCTACAGAATCCCATGACGAGCGGGAAGATAGTTCCACCGAAGAGTCCCATGATCATCAGGCCCGAAACCTCGTTCTGTTTGTCGGGCACGGAGAGAAGTGCCTCGGAGAACGCCATGGAGAAGATGTTGGAGTTACCGTATCCTACCAGTGCGATGGCGGTATAGAGCACAGCCTTCGACTGTCCGCCGAACATGAGTGCCATGGATGCTGCCATAAAGCAAACGCTGATGATGAAGAACCACCGTGTCTTCATGATGCGGAGGAAGAACGAACCGGTGAGGGCTCCGATGGTACGGAAGATGAAATAGAGCGATGTAGCGAAGGCTGCCTCGTTGAGTGTCATGCCTACACGTTCCATCAGCAGCTTCGGTGCTGTGGTGTTGGTACCCACGTCGATGCCCACATGGCACATGATGCCGAAGAATGACAGCAGCACGATGGGCTTGCCAAGCAGTCTGATACAGTCTATGAACGACGACGAGCGACCTGCGGTCATCTCCTCATGAATGGGTGTTGCCCACAGGAGTGCTGCAGAGAGAAGACCCACCACCAGATAAACGAGGAAGAGCACGCGCCAGTCATAACCAAAGGAAGGCATGGCCTGTGTGGCTCCCCACATGGCAAGATAGGGTGCCAGAAAAGAGGCGATGGCTTTCACAAACTGTCCGAAGGTGAGCGTCGATGCCAGATTCTTGTCGCCGATGATGAGCATGGCCAGGGGGTTGATACTGGTCTGCATCAGTGCATTGCCGATGCCCAGCAGGGAGAATGCGACAAGCATGGTGACGAACGAATTGTCGAACAGGGGGATGAAGAGCGACACTACGGTCACTACCAGCGATAGCAGCACGGTGTTCTTACGGCCTATCTTGTTCATCAGCATACCCGTGGGAACACTGAAGATGAGGAACCAGAAGAAAACCAACGACGGGAAGATGTTTGCTACTGAGTCAGTCAATCCCAAGTCTTCCTTCACATAATTGGAGGCGATGCCCACCAGGTCCACGAAGCCCATGCAGAAGAAGCTGAGCATCACGGGAATCAGATAAATTGATTTGTTCTTATTCATAATTCTTCACTTTTCACTTTTCATTTTTCACTTCATAGATAGTCGCTTTTCCTCCCTTCACCAGCAACTTGTTATAGGGCACGCTGGGGAATACCAGGTTAGTCATGGCCATCTTGCCGTCGGTATCGAACACCTCGATGCTACAGCGGTCTATGAAGATGCGCAGCTGTTTGATGATGCCATGCGTAGGAGCCACCGTCGTGCAGGGGAATGCCTCACTGAAATCCACTATGCCACTCTTCTGGCGGTCCATCGTGAAGGTCTGCTTAGGAGCATCATATTTCATCACCACCTGCTCGCCTTTGTCGTTCGAGAGCACTATCTCTGCCTGGCTCTTCACGTCAACAACAATCTCGCAGGCCTCTGTAGGCTTCTTCACCTTGTTACCACGGAGTGCCAGCATCTCTTTCGAAGGCACTACGCTGACGTAGGTCTCCTCGCCGGCACGGAACAGTCCCAAGTCGCGGGGAATCGAGTTGGCAGAGCGGAACTGCTTGGTGGGCACCTGGTTGGCATATTGCCAGTTGGACATCCATGCCATGACGACATGGCGGTTCTCGGGAGCATTATAGAACGACACCGTAGCATAGTGATCCTTGCCGTAGTCCATCCATTTCGTCACCTTAGGCATCGACTCGCACGTGAACTTATGTCCATCGAACTGACCTACGAAATACTGGGTGGCACTTCCTCCGAAGGGTCCTCCGGGGTTGATGTTGCAAATGAGCACCCAATTTTTAATGTTTAATTTTTCATTTTTAATCTCAAACAGGTCGGGGCATTCCCATACACCGCCGTGATTGCCATACTCCTTGCCGAACGAGCTCTCGTATTTCCACTCCTTCAAGTCTTTCGACGAATAGATGCGCATCTCCTGTCCGGCAGCCAGAATCAGGTTCCATGCCTTGATGTCCTCATTCCAGAACGGACGCGGGTCGCGGAAGTCTGCCACATCGCTGGTGGTCAGCACGGGATTGCCGGCATATTTCTGGAAGGTGCGACCGCCGTCCTTCGAGAAAGCCAGCGACTGTGTCTGGTGATGACCGGCAGAGGTGTACATGGCTACCACCTCGTCGCCCTTGACGACACATGAGCCGCTGAAGATGCTGCCCAGCCAGTCGGCCTCGATAGCCGTGGGCTGTGCCTCCCAGTGTATAAGGTCGCGCGAGGTAGAATGTCCCCACGTCATGTTCTCCCACTGAGAACCGTAGGGGTTCCACTGGTAGTAGAGATGCCACACACCACGGCTAGCATCATAGAACATACCATTCGGGTCGTTCATCCATCCGTACTGCGGGGTATGGTGATAGATTGGACGGAAATGCTCGCGGTTGGTGGTGTCGAACGTGGAGGAATACTTCATCTCGCGCCAGCAGACAAACTCTCCCACAGCGCCCTTCTGCCGGCGGTCACCGTGAAACTCGATGTCCAGGAGCTTGGCACCCTTCAGTTCCAGAGGCACATAATAATCGACGCGGTCAATGGCCAACTTCACATTCAGCCGTTTCACCATTTCGTTGTCGCCATTCAGCACGGCAATGGCGGCAATCTCCTCAGACTCCTGCACGGGCATCAGCAGATACTTCTCGCCCTGCTTCACCTTCAGCATGACATGCTTGTCGCCCAGCACGGTGAAGTTCACCTGTGCCGTTGCTCCCATGAGCATCGTCACTACTGCCATCATTGTCAATAACAGTTTCTTCATGTCTTGTTGTTTTTAGTTATAATTATTTTTCACTTTTCGCTTTTCACTTTTCCCAAGAATAGCGGTAGCCAATTTTTCACTTATCACTTTTCACTTAAATGTGATTTTGCTGCAAAATTATCATTTTCCCCCATTTCATCCTATAAATTATGATACATAAAATAAGAAAAAACGTTCATTGCAACATTTTTCGCAGTATTTGTAACGAAAAATCCACCCCGTAGTCATCAAAACTATCAGGGTGGACTTATAACAAGAGGTGAGAGGTAAGAGGATACTTCTCACCACTTCTTTCTTACCAGACCCGTTTCAGTTCGCGAACCTGACACTCGCTGTCTGCAGTCAAACAAGATGACTGGCACATCGCAGTGCGGGGGCCACTTCCGCATATTCGTTGGGCGCCACCACCAGCAGGTCGATATCGCATTGTGACAGGCTGTCAATCTGGCGCACCTGCACGTCGGAGCGGTCATAACAGTTGATGATTTCCACCTTCACATTTTGGTCGTACAAGTATTGTGCGGCCAGTAGTTCTTCGCTATCCGATACGTCTTTTCCTTTTGCGAACAGGCTGTCAGCAGTAAAGCCGCGAGTAATATAATAAATAAGGTGGTTTGTTTCATGCTAGTCAGTAATATCTACATTTCGGCAGGCAAAGATAAACAAAAATCGGAATACGACCAAAAAATCGCAGCATTTATTATCTTTTGGGATTATTTGCAGGTGCAATTCGCTAACCACCTTAGCCCCAATATTCTAATTCATAACATATCAAATAATGTATGAATATAATCATCGTCATCCTTCTGGAAAAGTACATGATGATCATGGAAATCTTTAGGAGTACCCCAGTCTTCCACCTCATGATATTTCGTATTAGAAATAATAAAGCTATCTAGTGTAACGTTTGAGTCCTTTAACGATGGTTCAATTTCAGATTTTAGCTCTTTGAAAAGAGTTATCTTCTCGTTCTCTAATTGCTTCTTCAGATTACGGATGCCCTTGGGATCAATGAACACCACATGCTGGTGATCACCCTCTTTCAGCCACAAGATAAAATCAGGATAGAAATTACTGCTCTCAAAAAAACCGATACCCTTACGGCTCTCATTGCGAAGCAAATATAATTCTTTGTCCTTCAGTAAATCGTTCTGATGGGTTTCATAGAAAGATCTCAAATCTTCCACAAACTTGGATTCTCCTTCATTAAGAGCTATTGGCGACACTTTAATCAAGGGCTCATTATTTTCATTATCAACAAGCATATTCTTCCCTACCTCATTTTTAGGATTAAGACATAACAATGGATAATACAGATGCTGGTCAAAGCGAATGGACTTAATCCAATTCCAGTAAATAGACTTATCACCGCTATATCTGAAATTCTTAGCAAGCTCACGCAGTCGATCAATCCATTCTTCCTTGTCCTTTCTAACCTCTACTATATATTCGTTGAAGAAATTTTCATTATCCTCACTAATATATACTGTTTCAAGATGCTGCTTTTCATAGCGTCCTCTGCATATTTTGAAGGCGCGTTCCAAATATCCACTTAACAAAGAGATAGTGATATCCTCCCAACGTGTAACATCTAATGCGTAATTGTTACCTTCCATCTCTTCACGCTGTATCTTTAATTCGTACCATTTGTTCTTGGTATCATACATCAGTTCCTTTAAGAACGACATATCAATCTCCATATTCGTCCAACCACGATCCTGCTTGAGATGCTCAAGGACAAAATATATTTTGTTCCAATTCAGCAATGACAAATGGCGAGGGCCAAGGTACTGAAAATCAACAACAGGTGCTTCGGCTGCAGAATCACTTTCAAGAGCCTGCACTTTGGGAAGTCGGTCTAACTTGATCAAAGCTCCTTTCCTGTAATCCTTGGGATATACAGTTACATCCTTTTTGAAATCAAAGCCTTTCTTTAATCTGACCACTTTCAGCTCCCTACTACCTAATAGATTGACAGTGGGGATCTGGATCTTCTCGTATCTGTCAACACTTGATGGAAGGCCTTCTCCCGCCAGATATTTCCGGAAGGCGTCCATATACTCAGCTCTCACACCGAATACGTTAAGTGTTTCAATCTCACGGATGGCCTTGGGTAATTTACCAACTTGAAATGTTGCATCCAGTTTTGAGCTACGCTTTAGAGAGTAGCTAAAGCCTTTCAGACGGACACCTCGTCCAAACAATTGAATGATTTCAGAACCCTCGCTGCGTCCAACGTTCATCAGTCCCATCACAGATACTCGCCAACTGCTCCAACCCTCGTTGAATTTCTTAGAACCAATCAGCAGATTAATGGTAGAACTGTCATCATCGATATTTGCGAACAGCGACTTGCCTGTAAAGTGAGGTGTAGAGCAGTTTAAACCCTTTTCTTTACACAGTTTCATCAAACTGTCTGTGTCCCCAACGTTAATCACGCCAAAGTGATCAGAACTACCTAAGCGAAGACCTATTTCATCATTTTCGCCACCACTTAGCTTCTCTATATAAAGGTGAGCGTTAGTTACGCTACTATGAAACAGTTTTTGCCTGATCTGCTGGTAAACCTCGTGTGCATATGCCATCTCCTGCCCCTCTTTCATACCATCACGGCATAGCATAAACGAGTCAGCAAAGAGATTATACCCCTCTGTGCTACGAATACCATCTTCGTATGATAGAAGCCTTTTAATATAGAGAGTGAATTCATCAGGACGCTCGATATAATCCTGGATAAAGAATAATATCTGCACCACATCGCTAACGGCATGTTTATTCTCTGTACGCACAGCCGTCACCTTATCACCCACAAAGATGCCAAGCGGGCGGGCTATGAGGAATTCCTTGCGGATGCGAGGCGTAGAATCATATACCAACATCTGCTCATATAAACAAAGCAGATAGGCAGTCATATACATATTATAATACTCGCCGTAGCCCTGAGGATCCATGTTCATGATGCGATAGTCTTTGCCATAACCATCTTCATAGAAATAGCGATAACTATAGTCGAAGATAACACTCTTGCCATATTCATTCAACAAGGCATCTCTGTTGGCACCGCTTTGTGCAGCAATGGCCTGCCCGAAGGTAGCAGAATATTCAAAAGAAAAGCCCTCGCGAGTCAACGTGTTACGATAGCCTTTCCATACATCGCCACCACTGCCTCTATGACCTTCATCAACCAATACCAGGTTGTTGCCCTCAAAACTCTCGACGGCTACAGTCTTATCGCCATTCGTCAAGGCCAGTTTGTTCACATCAATCACTTCGATGGTCTGTTCCTTAAAGAAATGGTTCTGCGCCTGTTTTGAGAATATCTCTGCCACAAAGCCGGAATCCTGAAGCCCTTGAAGATGTTGACGTGATAGACCTTCATTGGGTGTGAGAACAATGATGTGGTTCAGCTTTTTAGCGTGATATTTCTGCTGATAGAACAAGAACTGTTTGATGTTGATGTGCATCAGCAGTGTTTTACCAGACCCCGTTGCATTCCAAAATGCCAGTTTGTTCAGGTCGTTTTCTTCAAAGGGGGCAATCTCTTTCCAGTTAGCTTCTTCGGTAATAAAACGACTCTTTAAGAACTCATTGAGATCAGTCAGCAACTTCTTGCTGTCTGCAAAATACAGGTCTAAATAAATATCCGTAAAGAGCAGTGAAACATACTGAAAGTATTTCCACTGGATCTTATGTGGCCTACGCTGATTGATCTCTTTGGTGAACGTCACGATATGACGGTCGTATTCCAATAATTGTGCCTCTTTGATGCGACTACGATACAACAGGAATCGCAACTGATAGAATATCTTTGAAACACCCTCGTCGTCTATTCCTTCTAAAGCAGGGTCTTTCAAGTCCTTGCATAGATCTTCAATTTTATCACAGCCAAACAAATGCAGCAGGTACTTGTTTAAAACAAGCGCTTGCCCCAGTTTTACAGGAGGTATGAATTGTTTCTTTGCCATCGTGTTATTCCTCCTCAAACATGCGATTCAGGAACTCCTCATCTGTCAGCATTACCTGCCAGTTCTCATCTTTGCGGATTTTCGACTGCAAGGTGTTTTCACCATTCACATAAATGATGTCTGCATCCATTACCAAATCGCGTAATTCTGGTTTCTCAAACCATTCAGCGAGTTTGGCATTATCTACCTTCTCCTGATTACGCCAAAGAACCACAGTGCGAAGATGATCTCGATGAGTGTCACCCTTCACCACGCAAATATTATCATCATCAAACCAACGCTCTTTCTCTACGTTCAAGCCTATCAGGTAGTTAAAGGTGTCAACCATATCTACTTTTGTAGGAATCTGCTCATTGTTTCGAGTAATGTTAAGTTCATTGCTGAATGGATTGAAAAACATCTTTATATCGAGCAACGATTCTCTGTACTCTGTATCAAGCAGATAGTTGAGCATATAGCCATCCTTGAAATCATCCTCAAATTCCAACTCCTGCTTTTTTGGTTTCAGGTTGTTCAGTGTGTCCTCGTATTGCTCCAGGCGAATGTACTTGAAATAACCTGGATGCCTCCCCAAAACTTCTTTCATACGAGGCACAATATAGACATCATATTGTTCACCCATTTCCACACCAATCCATTTGCGATTCTTTTCCATAGCTACGGCCATTGTTGTGCCACTTCCACCAAAATAATCGCAAACAATATCTCCTTCAGAAGAACACACTTCTATTGCACGATTGAGAAGGACTTCAGCATTCTCTGTGGAAAAACCAGTCTTGCTGGAATAACCAGCTACATCCAACCAATTTGTATCAAGGATTTGTTCGTCTGTTTCATCAACTTTGTATTGCGGCATTGCTTCCGTACAACCACAAACAGGACATTTCACCCACAAACCTTTATAATGGGGTTCACCACATTGTTTACAGATAATTCTCAGTTTACCTTCGTCTATCATCCTTTCCATAGATGATTGAGAATACTTAAAATGAGCATCATGCTTATACGGAAGAAATGTCTTACCAAAGATATTACGTTCTGGCGGATTCCTAAACCCCGCAGAATCATCTACTCTCCTCCAATATTCTTCTCTTTTACCTTTTAATTTCTTATATGGATTATTAAAGATGTAGTTGTCCGTATTAGTATACAAAAATAAAGAGTCATTAGCAAGTGGGAGAGTAATTCTTCCCTGATTAGTGACATTCTTTCTAATTCGTTGAACAAGTAATTCCGCTAAAAAATTATCACTGCCAAATAGAGAGTCAAGTATACTTCTCACGAGGAAATTTCCATTGTTATCACATCTAAGGTAGAAAAATGCATTATCGCCTAATAATGGGATTGTTTCCTTTACTCTATTTGACAACAAGGTACTCCATGTCGAGTCTTTGTAATCAGTACGATATAAGAAGTCGCCATTAACTTTCAGGTTAAACGGAGGGTCAATGTAAACACATTTTAAAGCTTTCGAGAATTTTGCTTGTAACAATTTAATTGCCTGGAAATTCTCACTATTAATCAACAGACCATTCATCTGCTCATCAATATTCTCCATGCTAGCAATCAGCTTATGCTTAAACTTTGCATCGAAGAAAGCCGTGTCAAGTACCAGATAAGGATTTTGTTTCAGGAACTCGATAGTCAGAGGCTCACTATAGCCCTCCTTCATCAAGTCACCTTTAATCTCGTCAATAGCAAACAGGCGCACCCATTCCTTACGCTGGGCTTCGTTGGCGATGATGTCAGAATAAAGACATTCTGGCACACGGTCAAGCGTGGTGCAATAGTCGCTTTGCACCACAAATTTCTTCTTCAGCCACAACTTCTTTTGGAAGTCTTCAAGCTGCGCCAGCATCTGGATAATTTTGACACCAACATTCTTAATGGCTTTGGCCACTCCCAAGCGTTTCTTGATATTGATATCATCGAGGTCGTCGATGTTAATCACCTCGTTTTTAAGATAGAAATCAAGTTCGCGTTTCAAGAAGGCACCAAGATTCTTGTGGATAAAATAGTCGAAGGAGTTCTTGGCGGTATAGTCCGTCAGATGCTTTTCCAACAACGTGCGGTTAGGCTTCTTTGGCAGAGGCAATATTGTTGTAACAAGTTCTTGAAAGTCAGCAGGCAGAGAAGTAGAAATCTTCTCAATGGCATCTGTTACCAATTCTTCCTGCTTAGTAGCCTTTGGCCATAACTCGTAAGTAAAGTAGATGTTCAAATCGCCATTCTCGGCAACCTCCATCACTTTCTCTTCTTTATCTTCTGACTCATAAAGTGCAAAGCGACGCTCTTTGCCTTTGTCTGACTTGTTATTGTTCAACTCTGTTGAAACATCCTTAAGCACAAAGTGGACTTTGCGGTGTGATTGAGGCAGTTCAAACGTATAATCGCGGAAATACTCAGAAGTCTTGATATAATACTGATCAGAGTTGGCCCAGTGTAATTTGACTTCTTCACCATTATAAGGAATTACGTAGGTATCCCCTTTATATCGACGTTTAGAGAGGAAATCACCGC
Source organism: uncultured Prevotellaceae bacterium (assembly GCA_902770195.1). GTDB lineage: Bacteria > Bacteroidota > Bacteroidia > Bacteroidales > Bacteroidaceae > Prevotella. Next base: position 2,494 of record CACXSA010000038.1, on the reverse strand, counting down.
CATCATAATAGCGCGAGAAGAAAGTCACAAGATGGCTGAAAACCTCGTTGCGGAGTTCCTCGGGGTTGCCCATCCTGCGGAGTTGCTCTTCGTTGGCATCGTATTCCTGCCTAAGAGGAATTGCAGGAGGCAGCACGCTAATATCACCACCAGCCATCTGGAGAATTTCTTTCTGGCGTTTTTGCAATTTCTCAACTTCTTTCTCATCAATATCCAGAGAACTACCCACTTGTTTGAGCAGACGGTTCTCAAGGAAGTCCATAATATCATCACGTTTCTGATTCATGATACGGTATATGCCAAAGTCTAACTCAGCATGATCCATCATGAATATCTCCTGAAGCTTCGCTATAAACTCTTCATAATAATTTTGTATATCCATATTCAGGTTCTTTGTCAGGCATGTATATTTGATTATTTTGCTGCAAATTTACGAAAAGTCGAGAGCAGAACAAAAGATTTTAATCTTTTTTATGCCGAGACGGAGTAAGTTCGCCAACTCCGAAAGCAAATTTACAAAAAAAATATGGAAATTTGCGAACCTATGCTTTTTTTACAAAAAAATGTATGGCTCACTACCCCTACTCAGAATCCCTGTCTTTCTCAAAGGTGATGCCTTCGTACAGGGCTTAGGTGCCTCCGGCATTGTATTCCCACGCTGGGAACGTTTTATTCCTAGGCTGGGAATATTTTATTCCCAAGGTGGGAACAACACAAGACAATAAGGAACGAGTATTGCGCAATAAGGGTTGGTTATTGAACAATAAGGGCTGGTTATTGGAGAATAAGAGACGCTTATCGTTAGACCTAACATGGTTTTTAGGAAAGGTGCCTAAATAAAGGAGTTTTGAGAGATTAACAGGCTTCCAAGAGGTAACATGAAACCTAACATAGAGGTAACATCAGACCTAACATAGAGGTAACATCAGACCTAACATGAGAGCTAATCGGTCTTCATCGATTTTGATTTAACAACGGCCATTTTTCGTGGAATTTTACAGGAAACATTTGGTGAACACGATGTTTTTTTGTACCTTTGCAATGTTCTAAGACGTGGAAAGCACTTTTACGACGAAGGATAAGGCTTTAAGGAAAACGATTAACCAATTTAATAATTTATTCATGACACAAAATTCATCAAACAATGGGTGTGCTATGAATGCAGCCCTCGAGACAACGCTCGCAGTCGAGCTGTTTCTCAACGAAAATTACTGTTTCCGTCGCAATGTTTTGAACGGGAAGGTAGAGTTTACCATGAAGTCTGACAAAGACGTGTTGCCCGATGAGGCTGGCAACAGAACGTCGGACTCTTCTTCCGACTGGCGCCCACTAACCCAAGAGGCGTTTAACAGCATCATCCGCCGGGCCAAAAAGGAACAGGTGTGTGAAAAAGGCAGTCCGAAGACGGAGATTATGGAGTTTGTACATTCTGAAGATGTACCTGTACATAATCCTATAGGCGACTACCTGAAACAGTTGCCCAAATGGGATGGTCAGAACCACATTGCACAGCTCTTCAGCCGTCTGCCTGGCATTACTTCCGAGCAACAGGGTTATCTGGCAACGTGGTTCCTTTCTGCTGTAGCCCACTGGCTCCAGATGGACACCCTTCACGGCAACGAGTGCGTACCAACACTGATAGGTGCTCAGGGGTGTGGAAAGACCACCTTCTTCCATCGGCTGTTGCCAACAGAACTGCGTCAGTACTATCTAGACCACCTGAACCTGTCGAATAAGTTCGATAAGGAGATGGCTCTAACGAACAACCTGCTGGTGAACCTCGACGAGCTGGATGCCATCCGTCCCAGTCAGCACTCCGCCCTGAAGCAGACCCTCTCGAAAAGTAAGGTGAACGGACGCCCCATCTATGGTTGTGCACAGGAAGACCGTCCTCGTTTTGCCTCGTTTGTAGCAACGACGAACAATCCGCATCCGCTGACGGATCCGACTGGCTCGCGTCGCTATATCTGCCTGCAGATTCCTGAGGGACAGTATATCGACAACTCGGGTGACATCGACTACGAACAACTCTACGCGCAGGCAATGTATGAATTGACGGTGGCTAAGACGCCTTATTGGTTCTCGAACGACGAGGTGGCACGTATTCAGCAACTGAATCAGAACTATCTCGTACAAAAGGACATAGCAGAGATGGTGGAAGCTTGCTTCCGCAAGCCCAAGGAAGGTGAGGTGGCAAAGTTGATGAACTCGAAGATGCTGCTGACTCACATTCAGCATCAGTATCCTTCTGTTGACATCAATCATGGTAATAAGGTGCGTGTGGGACAGACCATGACTTCCCTCGGCTATGAGTCGGCAGATCACAGCAATGTGCCCTTCTACAAAGTCATTCCTTTGCAGGTTGCATAAACGGACAATGTTAGGTCTGTGTTACCTCTGTGTTAGGTCTATGTTAGGTGTGTTAGGAGTGACTAACACACCCACTTGCTTCAAAATCAAGTAATTACGTTTTATTAATGTTAGGTCTTATGGA
>CACXSA010000037.1 GCA_902770195.1 uncultured Prevotellaceae bacterium | reverse complement strand
CAGAGAGTAGAAAGTATCCACTATCTCACCATCACGCACTATCACTACACCCACTGAGCAAACACTAGTGCGCTCGTTGTTGGCCGTCTCAAAATCTATTGCTGCAAAGTCTTTCATAATCAGTCCTTCTTATATTTATTCCACATGTGCTTGGAAATTTCTGCCATCTCATCACGAAACCATTGGGGCTCTAATACCTCAATATCGCTGCCCTGAGAAAGAATCTCCTGACGGAAATCGAACGTCGGGCGCAGACGGACAGTGAAAATGCTGTATTCATCCGCCCGCTCGATCTCCTTCTGAGTCTGATGCAACGTCAGCGAACGAAGATAATTGGCTTGGCCAGCTGAAACTTTAAACTTTACAGTCTCGACATTTACACTCTGATCAGCAATACTTTTGTCTTTTACCTCCAACCAATGTACACGATCGAGGGCATAAATCATCACTTTATCATAATAAGGACTACGAGCTATCAGATACCAGCGCTGTTTAAAAGCCTTCAGACAATAGGGTTCCACCTCGAAAGTATGTGCCTCGTCTCTTGAGAAGCTCTGATATGTCATTCCAAGTATAAAATTCTTCTTCAGAGCCTCAAGAATAGCGGGAAGATATTGCTCGCCATCTGGAATCTCCTCGAAAAGGACCTTGTCTTTAATACTGACATTCTCCATCATCAGATTACTGACTGTTAAAGTGTTGAATAGCCAACTACGCATTGAGCCGTTTTTCAGTTCATCAGCATTCTGGATAAGATAACGATATCTGCCTCCTTGTTCGTTTTCGATAATTAGGCCAAACATCTCTTCAATGGCAATACGCCATTTGTGGAATGTCCTTAAAGGAAGGGCCTTCCCCTCGCTCAGATCATTATCCAGCCAACGTTGATTGATCTCCTCAAACGTTATCCGCTTAGCCTTGTCGATGGTTTCCACCAACCACACATATTTGTTTAATAGATTCTTTGCCATACTTTTTATATTTGATGCTGCAAAGATACAAAAAACCTATGCAAAAAAGAGGCATTACTTCAAATAATAATTCAAGATTCTCAATTTTGGTGACGAAGGGCTATTTCAGTACCTTTGCAACATGTACGTGCGAAAGAAGAAAAAACCGTACAGACTCTGTCAGCGTAGTGGTAGTTGACATGAGCCGTTGCCGTTGATATAGAGCCTGTATTCCTTCGATGCTCCCAAAAAGCAGCCCTTATATGTGTACGATAGAACTTCGTTTGATATCCGTCTGTTGTACGTTCATATATCGGACAACTATCGAACAACAAACGAACAACTATCGAACATCTATTAAGCTACTATCGACCAACAATGGGAGGGAGAAGGAGGGAAGAGCTAGGTTAGAATGGGAATGTCTCCAACACGATGGCATATAAGAATCCCGTAATATTTTATTTTTTTAATTTTGCTGCCACCCTGCCACCAAATAGCGTCAAACGCCCTATTTAAAGGAAAAATTGGTGGCAGCAGGGTGGCAGCAAAATCTTATTTTTCTTTCGGAGTAATCAAAAATACTCTTGGAATAATTAAAAATACTCTTGGAGTATTGACGATTAAAGCAGGTTATTGGAAAATAAGGCAGGGTTATTGGGAAATAAGGCAGGGTTATTGACGATTAAGGCAGGGTTATTGTCGAATAAGGCTGGGGTATCGACTGCATTAGCGTAATGCGCAGCAGGGATGACCCTGAAAATGAAGAGGATGCACTCATCACGAGCGCATCCTTCATTTATTTACTAACTAAAAACAACCAAAAACAAGCTTGCAGTCATCTTTATTTCTTCATCATATGGATGGCTTTGTTAGCAAGCGAAACTACTACATAATTAAAAATAATCATAACCTAAAACCAATTTAACTTTAATCCTTGAAACAATCTTTTTTTGTCATTTGGCAGTGCTTATCTGTCTTTTGACGATGCAAGGACAGTGCAAACCGAATGCAGAAGAACTTGTTCTTATGCTGAGGTGCAGCCTGTTCTCGCTTTAGACAATGCAAAATTATAAATTGTGTGCGCACACACCAACTTTTTTCCCTATTTTTGAAAGAAACAAACCATCTTCTTGACGTAGGTCAAACAAGGAAGATGGTTCGTAGTAGGTTCGTAGTAGATAGAAGATTGGTAGCAGGGTGGCAGCAAAATTAAAAATTACTTTCACTTCATTACATACTTCTTGCCACCCCGGATATAAATACCCTTCGGGAGTAACGAACTGGATTCTGCCGTAGCAACTTTTCGCCCGCTGAGATCGTAGTAATCACCTCCCTGTGCTAACCTCTCACCTCTTAACTCCTGTATGCCTGTAGTGGTGATAACCTGTGTGGGTGTGCTCTTGCCCTCGACATAGTAGCCGTGGTTGACAAAGCCGACGCCATCGTAAATTTTGGAGTTGCCACCATTGTAAGAGATAATCAGGTTGGCAGGCACATCGCTCACCTTGGTGAGCGTATATTTATAGATGTAGCGTCCTGTGTCGGTCTGTCCCATCAGCGTCATGGCATCGCCCGGCCAAGAGGTATTGATGCAGTAGGCCTCGCCACCGCCCAGCGCTCCCCATGCCCAGATGGCGTAGTCACGCTCGGTGGCCGTCTCGAAGAAGATGCTAATTTCATCGACATTGTCCAGTGTAGGTGTATAGACCTCGGGGTCTGGTAATTCCTCATCAGAGAAAGTTCCCTTCACAAAGACGCGGTAGCCCTTGGCTTCGAGCGTAAGACTCTGGGTGGCAGAGAAGGAGAGTTGCTTTCGACTGGTGCCCTGGCTAATGGTCTCACTGGTGAGCCACTGGCTCCAGGCTCCTGCGGTCAGTCCTGTAAGCGTAGCGGAAGTTTGAGTAGTCGCCATGTTGAGTACAACCAGTACTTCAGCCCCCTCTTCCGTCCCCCCCGAAGGGTGGGAAACCTTGCGGGTGAAGGCCAGCACGTTGGAACTACCGGTAGAAACAGTGACCCAGTTGACGCCCACCTTGTCACCCAGTGCGGGTACGGCATGTTTGAGGGCTGTCAGCGTGCGGATGGTATTGCACATCTTGGCATCCTTGGTGGTCCAGTTAATCTTGGTGTCTTCGAAATAGTTGAGAGCCTGATTGCCGCCCGTCTCCTGTCCGTTGTAGATGAGGGGCATGCCATAGAGCGTATAGGCCAGCACGGTAAGGGGGTAGCGGTTCACGCCGTACTTCTCAGTGAGTGTCTTTTTACTCTCGTTCCAGTTCTGGTCGTGGTTAGTCAGATAAAGCATACGGCTGAAAGACACACTCCCGGATGCCGAAAGCATCTTGTCGGCACTCGTTTTCAAAGGCGCGGCATAAACACCTGTGCTGCCATAGCTGACCAAACTACTCTGATAGGCCCAGGCATAGTCATAGTCGAAGCCAACAGCTTTCAGCTTCGTTACATCCTGGGCAATATCAGCCTCGCCCAGGAAGGTAATGGTCTTGCCGGGTTTGTAGTTCTTGATGAGCGAAATAGCCTCAGTCCAATAGCTGACAGGTATCTGCGAACTGGATATATAGTCACAACGATAACCATCAATGTCGGCCTCGTCTATCCAGAACTTCAACGCATTGTTCATAGCATTAACCAAATCCGTATTGTAGTAGTTCAACTGCCAAACATCGTTATAAGTGATGCCGCCTGCTGAAGGATGACGGAACTCCTGCTGACCATTCCACCCATAATACTCCGGGTGTGTGGTGACCCACTCGGCATTGGTGGCTGTGTGGTTAGGTACCCAGTCGAGCCAGACCTCCATACCCAACTCATGGGCACGGGCGACAAAGGCCTTCAGGTCGGCAACAGTTCCGTAACTGGGATTGGTCTGTTGGAAGTTGGTGGGAGCATAGGGGCTATTGATGCCTCCGCCACGGGGATAAACAGGCATGAGCCATACGATGTCAATGCCCAACGTCCTCAGTTCCTCCAGTTTGGCTTGGGCAGCCACAAAAGTTCCCTCATTGGAGAAGGAGCCCACGTTCATCTCATAGATGACACGGCAGCTCTCTGCTCGTTTGGTAGCGTTATTATTGATGTCATCGACATAGTCGGCAAAGAGCGGACTACTGATGATGAAAATGAAAAAAGCAAGTATCAGTCTATTCATATATAGTAATTTCTTTTTTATTATTTGGAAAAGGCTGGCTGTTCTTCACAGAGCAGCCAGCCACTCTACTAACTTTAAAATACAGCAATTTCGTTATGCCATGATGAAGCATATATTACTGTAATACGTAAACCGCATATCCAAAGGGTTCCAACCGGATAGTCGGTGACTTATCCATGGAAACGGACTGTATGTCAATCTTTTCACCAATGGTCTTGCTGTCAAGCCATTGCTCATAGTTACCTGCAGGCATATCAGCAATGAGGCTCTGAACCTCCTTTGCCCCGAAGTTGACAACTGCAACTACCGGTCCACGCTTCCATGCCAGCACATCCTGCTGACTGGTGGTCAGGAATTCCACAGGGGCATCGGCAGCCAACGAGGGCTGCTGGTGATGCAGGGCGATGAGCGTGCGCACGGTGTTCTGCATCTTACGGTCCACCTGCTGCCACTTCACCTTGGCATCGGTAAAGTAGTTCAGCGTGTCGGGGTCGCCAATCTCCTGTCCGTTATAGATAAGCGGCATGCCATAGAAGGTAAACTCCAGCACGGTCAGCCCATAGCGATTATCGCCATAGAAGTCCTTCAGGGTATGTCCGCCGTCATTGTAATTCTGGTCGTGGTTAGTCAGATAAACCATACGGCGGTTCTTCACCTTGGATGACTTGTCCAGGAACCGCAGACAAATCCGCTTCAGCGAGTCAGCATTCCACTGCTCCCGGCTCCAATGAGCCATAGAGCCTTGGAAATTCCATGCATAGTCATAGTCGAATCCACAGGAGTCGATACGCTGGTTAAAGCGGTCGGTGATATCCGTCTCGCTCAGCATCTCCACCTTCTTGTCAGCACGCAGGCTTTTCAACTGGGCGATGATATCCTGCCAGTACGCCACAGAGATGGTGGGGCTCGACACGTAGTCGCAGCGGAAACCATCCACATCACACTCCTCTACCCAGAACTTCATGGAGTTGTTCATCTCGTTAACCAGTCCTTCGTCCTGGTAGTTCAGCTCCAGCACATCACCCCACCCGTGCGGATGGATCATCTGACCTTTCGCATCCTTGGTGAAATACTCCGGATGGGACTCTACCCAGGGATTCTCCTGTGCCACATGATTAGGAACCCAGTCGAGCCACACCTTCATGCCCAGCTCGTGGGCACGGGCTACAAAGCTTTTCAGGTCATCCACCGTACCATAGTCAGGATTGACAGCACGGAAGTCCATCGAGGCATAGGGGCTGTGCATGGTAGCACCACGTGGATAAATAGGCATCAGCCACACAATGTCGATACCCAAGGTGTCCAGTCGGTCGAGTCCCTGCTGGGCCGCCTTGAAGGTACCCTCGGGAGTGAAGGCACCCACGTTCATCTGATAGATGACACGGTTTTCGTCGCTGACGGGTTGCGTGCAGTCTATGCGCTGGCTGACAGGAGAGCCCCCGCCACAGGCTGTCATGAGCAGCACTGTGGCAAGGATTCCGAGTGATAATATTGTCTTTCTCATCGTTGCAGATTAGTTAGCGGTGAACTGATAGCTCTGGTTGGCCACCACGGCAGAAATGTCCTGCTGGCCACCACTGTCACTGTTGAGGATGAGGTTGTAGGTACCGCCATCGTTAGGCAATGGAAATACCAGGGCACCATTCTCATTGCTGGTGGGCTTGATGCCGCGCCAGCCGCCGTAGATCTCACCGTCGCCCCAGGCATAAAGACGCGGATCGGTATAGCCTGCATTATTCAGGATGGTCACCGTGTTGGGTGACTCTACCCATGTGGTGTTGACATCGTAGAAATGGCTTCCTGCGGTGAATACGGCAGGACCGTCCACTTGACCATTGCCGTTATCGTTGAGAATCAGGTTATAGGTACCGTTCTCCGGCAGTTCGAAGAGACACCAGCCGTTGTCCGTCATCTTCACGGGAGCAGCACCAGGCCAGCCACCGCAAGCCTCGCTGTCACCCCACACATAGAGATGAGGATTAGCATAGCCTACGCTGTTCTTCACTGCAATGATCACCTTCTCTACAGTAGGCTCAGGATCCGGACCGGGACCTGGTGTGTCGCCGGGCTGATAGTCCTTGCTGATAATCTCATAGCCACCGTCAAAGATGCGCAGGTAGATGTCGTGGTCGATGGTGAAGTTAAGGTCACTGCCTTCCCACTGTACGCCGCCATTGTTGTTATTGGGAATGAGGTTCAGGTTCAGACCAGTGTTAGCCTGTCCCATGTCAAAGTAGATATACTCGTTGCCGTTGATAACCTGGGTACCCGTAGGCTGCATGCCAGGCCATCCTCCGAATGCCTCGGCATCGCCCCATGCATAGAGTGCCAACTCGGTCTGGCTCGACTGGTTCAGTACGAACAAGGCATAACCGTCATGCGTCACAGCGGGTTCCGGAGAAATCTCCTCAACGCCGTCAGCGGTGATGCGCAGGTAGATATTACGGTCGATGGTGAAGTTAAAGTCTGCCAACTGAGCACCTGCACCGCCATTGTTGAAGATGAGGTTCTCGTTCAGTCCGGTATTCTCCTCACCGAAGTCGAAGTACTTCCAAGTGGTGCCGTCGTGGTTCCACGTACCCGTCACCTGCATGCCAGGCCAGTCGCCGTTCAGGTTGTTGACGTCACCCCACATATAGAGGGTCAGCGCATCCCAGCCCGTCTGGTCATCCACATAGACGCAGAAGCCATCGTGCTCAGGCTCAGGAGCCTCGCCGCCTTCCCAGTAGTAAGCCTCCCAGCGCTGTCCCCAGACATTGGTAAAGGTACCCACGGCAGGATTGTCGAAATGGATGGCCTCCTCGCCCGTGATGGTAAATTCCTTTCCCTGAGTCTTTGAGTAGAAGGCGAATCCGTCAGCCAACGTCTTGCCACCGATGAAAGTAGAAGGGTCGAGATAGACACCCCACTTGGCATCGCTCTTCTCTGCTTTGGTCAGCAGGTACGCTTCATTGCCAATAGCCTCCTCGCCTCCATTAAAATCACCTATGATATAGATTTCCTCCTTTGGCGTGGTGCCGAAAGGTACTATGTACTCCAGCAGGATGCGGTCGGCACGAGTCTCAAACTGCTGACGCTCATGGTCGAACACGATGTCCTTGTCGCTCTTGCAGCCTGTCAGCAACCCCGTCAGGGTCAGCAGGCCCAACATCAGACTATATATCTTTTTATTCATAGTAATAACTTTTTAAATTCTTAACTGACATTAATAATTCGGGTTCTGCACGAGTCCGGGATTAACCGCGATGGCACTGGCGGGCAGCGGATACCACTCATACTTGCGGTCGCGCTTGGCAGCCATCTGTCCGTAACCGTCCTCAGAGCTACGTCCCCAGAACCACCACTGGCCCTGTGTGAACTTGTCGAAGCGGCGCAGGTCAGTGCGGCGGCGATTGCCTTCGCAGAGATATTCCTTGCCCCACTCAGAAAGCATCCAGTCCATGTCGAAGTTGTCGAAGCCGGGACCGGGAATACTCAGGGCATTGGTGCGATCGCTGCTCTTGAAGTAGCGCTGGCGCACAGCATCCACATACTTCTTGGCCTCCGCGCTGTTGCCCTTGCGCATCTCACACTCGGCCACGTTCAGATAAGCCTCAGCCAGCCGGAACTGCACGTCGTCAATGTCCTTGAAGCCCTTGCCTGTCTCAGCAGGATAGAGCGGGTACTTCATCATGCGGATGCCCGAGTTGGTCTCGCCCCAGCGAGGACTCATCACCGGCTCCAGCGTGCGTCCCATGTTCTGGAACGTGCCTACCTGATCAACATACACCAGTTCCTGACCGTCGCGGTCGGCATCGGCCAGCAGTGCACTGCCCGTGCCGTAGTCAGCCCGCATGGCACCCTTCAGGAACATACCCGGTCCGTGAGTGCCAGTCGCTGCATCATAGACATAGTTCTGTTTGCGGATGTCGCGGTCGTCAAAGCGCTCATAGGGAGCACCCAGCTTGTCACCGTAGTCAGCTAGGAAGCTCTTGGCACCGATGGTTCCACCCGTGGGCAGGACGGTTCCCGTGTTGTCGTAAGAAGGAACGAGGCAGACGCAGTTCCAGGCACCGATGCCGTCGTACTTATCCATATTGTTGCAATACTCATTATAGTTATAGGGCATCATGGCCATCGTGCGGATGTTGCTGATGGCATTAGTGGCACCCTTGCCGTCCTCAGCAGCCAGAGCGAAAATGACCTCCGGACACTTCACGTTATCCACGCTGAAAACGTCGCGCCAGTTGTCGGCCAACTGGTAACTGCCATAAGAACCATTGATAATCTCCTTTGACAGAGCCTCGCACTCATCAAACTTCGCCTCGCCAATGAATATCTGTGCATTGAGCAGCAGACGAGCCTTCAACAGGCGGTTCATGGCCTGGTTGGCACGATTCACCAGCGTATGCTGGGCATCGTCCTTACCTAAAACAGCAAACGACTCATCCAGTTCTGTGGCAATGAAGTCGTAGATCTTCTTGCACGACGTGTCCCAGTCGGGATCTGCCGAACCAGGCACATTACTGCCCGCAGAAGTATTCAGCGGCAGCGCACCGCCCCACAGTTCAAACAGGCAGTAGTAGTTCCAGGCACGCAGCGTGCGCACCTCAGCCACATACTGGGCCAGCACAGCCTCGCTCATACCCAGACTGCCGGCACTTAGACCTTCCAAATCGTTAAGCAGCAGGTTTGCCAGTCCGATGCCCGTCCGTCTCTGTTCCCCAGTTCTGCCAGGACAGCACGGTCTTTGCGGCCTCGTCCCAGCCCCACAGTCCACCGTTCCATACGCGCCAGGTAATCTGGTCAGCAGGATATTCAGACAGGTGGAAGAAATTCTCACCAGCCAGCGTCGATGACGTCTGGTTATAAATGGCAGCCACGGCCCCTTGCACACTAGCTTCATTCTGATAGTAGGACGAAGCGTCAATACGGTCATAAGCCTTCTCGTCCAAGTCAGTGCAAGAACACAGGCCCAGACTGAAGGGTAAAAGGAGAAGTGAAAAGTGAAAAATCGGTTTCCACATTCCCTTTATCCACTGATTATTATATATCTCAATCATAACTTCAAATCTTTAATTGTTTCAATACTTCAATGACTTTTATTAGTGGAATCTCACCGTGACGCCCAGTGTGACGTTGGTAGCCTGCGGGTAGGCACTGTTGGTGTCCACGCCCGGTGTGATACCGTTGCTGTTAACAACCGAGGGATCATTACCTTCATAGGCGGTCAGGGTGAAGAGATTCTTGGCAGAGAGATAGACACGGAGGCTCTCCAGCAGCTTGCGGTTCTTGGGCATGAAGCTGTAACCCAGTGTCACATTGTCCAGTTTGAAGTAGTTACCATTCTCCAGGAAGTAGCTGCTGATGATGCTACCGCCCGATTTCACGTCGGCATAGTCGGTATAAGCGGTACGCAGCACATTGTCTGTACCACAGCCCTGCAGACCCATGCCGTACTTACGCATGTTGAAGATCTTGAAGCCCAGTGCAGAACGGAACAGCATCGACAAGTCCCAGTTCTTGTAGCGCAGCGAGTTGCTCCACGACAGGAAATGCTTCGGAGCACCATTGCCGATTTCGCGTTTCCATGAAGGATCGGCCTGGGCTGCAGGCTGAGGCACATCATCGTTGTCGTAAACCATCAGCAGACCATTCTCATCAAGTCCGGCGTGCTCGTAGCCATAGAACTGGCCTATCTTGCCGTCTTCCTCTATGCGGAAGAAGTATTCGCTGGTGCCTAAGCCTGGCTTTTGATACAGGTCGAGCCAAGGCAAATGATAGGTATCGCTCGACAGCTTCGACAGCTTCGTGCTACCTGTACTCCAGTTGATGCCTGTTGTCCACTGGAAGTCCTTGGTCTTCACGGCATCGTAGTCCAGACTGACCTCCAGACCCGTGTTCTTGGTCGTACCCACATTCACTAGAATAGTGCTATAGATGAACGGAGGCTGCGGAGCTTGGTAATTATAGAGCAGATCCTTGGAACGGCGGTCGTAGTACTCGACGCTACCGCGCAGGCGACTGTTCAGCGTCACGAAGTCAAGACCCACGTTGAACGCGGTTGACTTCTCCCAAGCCAAGTCGGGGTTGGCATTCAGCGTAGGTGCATAGCCGTTAATCCACTGACCGTTCAGGTAGTACTGTCCATAGCTGCCATAGGTAGGCATCGACTGATAGGGCGAGAAGTCAGAGCGACCCGTCACACCATAAGAGATACGGGGCTTCAAGCTCTGGAACATGTTCAGATTCTCTTTCAGCCATGGAGTCTGCGTAGCTTCCCAAGCCAGAGACACAGAAGGGAAGGTACCCCACTTCTTGTTAGTACCGAACTTGGTGCTGCCTTCGTGACGAAGCGATGCTGCCAAGTAGATCATATCCTTGAAATTGTAGTTCAAACGACCGAAGAAACCAATCAGCGTACTTTCTGTAGTACCGGCATACATATTGGCCTTGCCGTCCTTCAGATAGGTGCCCTGACCAATGCCCCAGTAACTCAGTGCATCATAGACAAAACCAGCATTCCACTGATAGTCAGTCACGTAGCGGGTACGCTCCCAACTGTAGCCCACCACAGCCTTCAGCTGATGGTCACGCAGGGTCAGCGTATAGTTGCCGAGCCACTCCAGACGGTTGGTCTTCCAGCTCTCATTCTTGATGTTGGCCGAACCAGCATAACCATTCCAGTAGCTTTCGCTCGATGTGGTTGGTGTGTAGAAATTCGACTTCAGGTCGTTATACTGCAGGGCATAGCTCAGGCTGGTGTTCAGCACGTGCTTCTCTGTCTGCAGGATATTCAGCTTCACGTCAAAATTACCCAGCACGTAGTTACGGTCGCCATTGCTGACATTGTTCAGCAGGTCGTTCACGGGGTTGTGGATGCCCGAGGGTGAACTGGGCTGATAGTACGATCCGTCGGGATTCTTGACGGGAATGGTAGGGTTCATGGTCAGCGCCGTGTCAAACAGACCACTGTTACCCCAGTCCTCTTTCACCTTACGGTAAGAGAGTGAGGTGTTTAGCTGTACCAGTCCGTCCAGTACACGCTGCTCACCTACGAAACGGCCACCATATTCCTCGCGCTTCGACACGATGTCCAGACCATTGCTGCTCTTGTAGTTCACCGAGGCGCCAAAGTATCCATTCTTCGTTGAGCTGTCAATGCTCAGATACTGGTTCAGCGTATAGCTGGCCTTGCGGGTAATCTCATCCCACCAGTTGGTGTCGGCACCGTAGTTCTGACCACGGCGCGAGCGGATGAACTCCTCGGTTGACAGAATCTCAGGCTTACCCTTGGCAAAGTTCAGACCGATGTAGCTGTCATAGGTCACGTTGGTGACACCAGCAGAACCGGAACCCTTCTTGGTCGTTACAAGAATCACACCATTGGCACCACGGGTACCATAGATAGCTGCAGAACCAGCATCCTTCAATACGGTGATAGACTCTACGTCCTGAGTAGCAATGTTGCGCAGGTCACCACCGGCAATACCATCGATGACAATCAGCGGACCGTTTGAAGCCGTCAGAGAACCCGCACCACGAATCTGGATATTAGTCATCGCATTCGGGTCGGCATCGCTTGTGGCGGCCACGTTCAGACCTGTCACCTTACCGGCAATCAGTGCCATGGGGTCGCTGGCTGCACCCTGGTTGAACTGGTCCTTCGAAACCTGGACTACAGAACTTGAAATCTCCTTCTTGGCCATTGAGCCATAGCCCACGACCACCACTTCGTTCAGCTGGGCGACATCCTCTGTCATGACGACCTCCATGCCGTTCTTGGCAGGAAGTTCCTGAGGATTAAAGCCAATGTACGTGAACACCAGTGTAGCACCGGGCTTACACTGCAAACTAAAGTTACCGTCGAAATCGGTGACGGTACCGTTGGATGTTCCCTTGATCATGACGGAGGCGCCAATGACACCTTCGCCAGTATCATCCTTCACACGACCATTAATGGTGGTCTGTGCTGAAACGTCCAAGGCCAAAAACATGACTGCCAGGAAAGCCATGACAGCCCTTAGGCTTTTTGTGCTTGTTTTTTTCATTTTAAATTGGTTTTAGTTACAAAAAATTAAAATTATATATTTGAATTGTGTTGTGATTACTGTTTCTCTATCCGGATAGCAGCGCCACCACTACGTGCCAACCTCAATACCAGTGAATCCTTGCTGGTCACCTCCATCTGGCGAATCGTCATACTATAGGGATTCCTTTCATAGTCGGCATCAGGACCATCCTCGTAGATGATGGCACGGTAGGTGGCACCTTCGTCCAGAAAGTCGAGGGTCAAGTTGAGCGTTCTCGCCTCTTCATTCGTGATGCTACCCACAAACCAGCGGTCTCCACCACGCTCCTTGCGTGCAATCGTGATAAATTTTCCTATCTCTCCATGGGGAACTAGCGTCCGGCTCCAAGTGGTAGGACAACTTTCTATAAAAGTCAGGGCGGGCTGTCCCTCATAGTTCTCTATGGCGTCTGCAGCCATCTGCAAAGGACTGTAGATAACCACGAACTCACCTAGTTGCTTAGCCAGGGTAGAGTGCGGATGAGTACCCTTGACGATTTCCGAGAAGTTGAAGATGGCTGGTGTAAAGTCGGTAGGACCTGCCAGTCCACGGGTAAACGGCAAGGTAACCGTATGGGCAGGCGGGTTACCTCCTCGTCTGTCCCAAGCGTTGTACTCCTGACCACGAACACCCTCTTGTGTCATCAAGTTAGGCCATGTACGCTGAATACCGGTAGGCATGGCAGGCTCGTGGTTGTCAATCATGATATGGTGCTTGGCAGCACACTCTATGACACGACGATAGTGACGGATGCCATATTGCGACTTAGCCAGTTCCTTCCCGTCAAACAGATGCCCCACATAACCCGTCTTGACAGCACGGATGCCCATCTTGCTGAACCATGCGAAGGCTTCGTTCATCTCCTTCTCCAACAAAGCTGCCCGGCCCCACGTCTCGGTATGTCCGATAAAGCGAACACCCTTGGAGGCACCATAGCGACATACCTCTTCCATGTCGAAGTCCGGATAGGACCGCAGGTAAGTCACCTGCTCTCCCTCACCCCATCCCGGGTTCCATCCTTCCGCCAATACTCCGCTGAACCCATGCCGAGCGGCAAAGTCCATATAGCTCTTAACGTGTTCTGTGGTAGCGCCATGATGGGGGCCCATCTCCCACGTATGCTGTTTCTTGTGAATGCTCCACCAGATACCGATATAACGTCCCGGCTCTATCCATGAGGTATCCTCGATACGAGACGGCTCATTGAGGTTCAGCATCAGGCGAGAGGTAATAAGGCCACCTGCCGTCGGACTGACGATCATCGTTCGCCAAGGGCTCTTCAGTTCTCCCTTGGCATAGACCTTCACCCCATTTTGCCAAGGGGTGAGTGCTGTCAACAACTTAACAACGCCTTGCTTACCTGCACGGGGTGTGAGGTTCAGGCTGGCATAGTCTTCCAAGGCAGCCTCATGGATGGTCAGGAAGAGGTCTTTCTCGTATTCAATGGTCAACGGCGTGCATACCGTATCTTTCTTGCTTAACAGATCAGCAGTATAGATTCCCTCAAAGTATTCGGTGTGGTTGGAAGGAATAGACCAAGCCTTGGCATCATGCGCCAGGTTCATCTCGGTCAGCTCGTCCATCACACAGAACTCCTTGTCTTGATGATGAGGTAAGATATATCGGAAACCGAATCCGTCGTTGAACACGCGGAACACCACCTTCATCAGTCGCTGGCTACCACTTTTCTCTTTGAAATCCACCACCATTTCGTTGTAATGGTTGCGAACAGTCTCGTCCTCGCCCCACACTTGGTTCCATGTCTCATCTTTTAACGAACGGGTTACTCGGATCATCTTGGCATGAGCACCCACCTCGCCATTATTCAACAGGAAGCCAAGGTGTGAGGGAACGACCAGCGTTTTTCCCTGGTACGATACGGTATAATAAGGACGATAAGAAAGGGTACCGACCGTTACCGTCACGGCTCCGTCGGGTGATGTCACAGAAACGTCCTTTGCATTACAGACACTCACTGTAATACTGCCGAAAAAAAGAATTACTACTAACTTTACTATCAAATAACGCATAATGTCGATTGTTTTGGATTTCGGTTGCAAAATTAACAGGTGGAATCATCCGCTCCAAGCGCAGCAAAGAAAAATCAAAATATCAAAAAATATAAATCCTTGGAAGTAAACTAGTTACAGAATCGTCAGCATGAATAAATCTAAATGAAATCTATCCGTTTTTGGGCCGTTTTACCCCCTTCTCATTTGGTTATTACAGAAAGATATAGTATCTTTGCCTCCCAAATAACCAAACACAAAGCTTATGAAATATCTATGGTTCACATTTCTCTTGCTAGTCCAGGCTACGATGATGACAGCCCAGGAGAAAAAGGTCCTTTACAAGACTCTCGACAGCTTGATTGCACACTACGACCACCAGACTGCCGAGAAAGAACTTCGTATCAAGACGATTAAGGATGGGGCCAGTGGTATCTCACTGACTCCAGACCAGCATCTGGAACTGAACATACGGCTGTACGACGAATACATGGCTTACAAATACGACTCAGCCTTCCAATATATCCAGGAGAATGTCGGACTCCTTCGTGGTACGGAGGATTACAATCGTTTTGCTGCCAGTGCGGTACGCATGGCACATATCCTTTCGGTAACGGGTCTTTTCAATATGGCCAGGGAGCTGATGGAGGAAATCAACCCCGAATCATTAGATGTACAGCAACGGGTGGACTATTACACCCAACAGAGCGAGTTGAACCTCTATCGCTCTGAAATGGCGCAATACACCCCCTTCTTCGCTGAGTTTATCAGCAGGGCACAGTATTATCGTCAGTTGATTATCCAGATAGCCCCGAAGGGTTCTTACGACTATATCTTCAACCAGGCCACCTATTCCTGTGAGACGGGCGATGAAGACAAGGCCATCCAGATGCTGGAAGACTATCTGCCCCAGCTGAAAAGCGGTTCGCGTACCTATAGTATTATTACCAGTACCCTGGCTTATTTCTACCAGCGCAAGCAGAATCTGGAGAAACAAGAGTACTACCTGTTGCTCAGTGCCATCAGCGATGAGCGAGGTGCCATCCGTGAGAACAACTCCCTGCGCTCCCTCTCTGAGATGCTGATGGACAGAGGTGATTGTGACAATGCCTACCGCTATCTTTTCCAGTCGTTCCGCGAAGCCCAGTTTTATGGCAGCCGCCTGCGTCTGATGCAGATGGGTCGCATTGCTCCCCAGGTGATGCAGCTCTACGACGAAGAGCGCTCTCAGACCCAGCGTCTCACCACTACCATCCTGATCATCATCTCACTTGTCTCCCTACTATTGATAGGCGGTATCTTCTACACGTTGAAGCTCATCCGTAAGAACCGTTCTGCCAATCAGCAGATTCTGGAGATGAACAAGACGCTGGCCCTCCAGAATGAGGCTATCAGCAACATCAACAACCAGATGAAGGAAGCCAACAAGATCAAAGAGGAATACATAGGTCGTTTCCTGGAGCTGAGCAGTGTGTTGATAGAAAGAGGTGAGATACGCCTGAAACTGTTTAACCGCCTGGCGCGTGAACGTAAGTTGGAAGAGCTGTATGCTGAACTCAAGGCAACAGAGCCTGTCAATAACAGCATTCGCGATTTCCATCAAGATTTCGATGTGGCCTTCCTGAATATTTTCCCTGATTTCATCGCGAATGTCAACCAACTGCTAACCTCTGAGAACCAATTCGAGCAAGAGGCAGACAATGCCAAGAAGCTGACCACCGAGCTGCGTATTTTGGCATTGTTACGACTGGGCATTAACGACAACCAGAAGATTGCCGACATCCTGCGCTCCAGCCTTACCACCATCTACACCTATCGTTCCAAGTTGAAAGCAAAAGCCATTCATAAAGAGACCTTTGAGGATGATATACGTAAAATAGCAACCTATTAAGACAGAGGAGGAAGAATGAGAGATGAGGTTAGAAGGTGACATAGGGTGTCAGCCGCTCGAGGACCTCTGGAGGAAAGTCCTTCACTCTATCCTGGACCTCAGCCATCGTAAGTATGACTTTAAGCATTGTAAGTATGGTACTTAGACATGTGAATCAAAGAACTCTAATGAAGTGAACTCCAGAAGTTGGAAAGAAAACTTCTATAGTTCACTTCATCTTGTTCCCCCTCATTCTTGACAAAAAATTCCTTTTTTTAAATAACCTCAGTTTGCTATCTTCATTTCAAACGGAGCAACAGGGAGGCTGTTGAGGCCATAAAGGTTGGCACACTGAGGATCGTCTTTCCAAGCATAACGAAGTTTCTTGGGCGATGGAACGGGTGATTTTATCGTAACCACCTTACCATCAACAACAGTCTCAGCATTAACGAAACGACCATCAGCACCAGCAACTTCCAGCTCTTTTGCTGAAACAGAGCGCAGGGGTTGGTCGAAAGTCAGCGTAATCTCCGTGCCTTGAACGGAAGAATTAACAATCTGTGGGAAAAACTCCACCTTCTGATGATAAACCAGACGATCCATGCAAAGTCCCACACGCTCAGCCACCTCTTTCTTACGCAAAGGATGAATATCGACAGTCTCCCCAAGATCGATGATGCATGCAAGCTCTGCATAGGGGTCTGCTTGAGCCACCAGGCGCTGGGCCTCACGCAACTGAGCCCAATTGCTATTAACAGGTTGAGCAGGATAAACAAGAGGTTGAGGGAATCCCGTCTGCTGGCGACCATCGTGGTTAGCCAACTGAACGATGCAGAAAGGCAAGGTAGCTTCTTTCCATAATGTGCGCCAATTGCCCATCAGCTTCTTTAGATAATTGCCATAGGGAGCAGGATTTCCTGTGTTCGATTCGCCCTGATACCACACAACACCACTGATAGCAAAGGGAGCCAAAGGATAGACAACAGCATTGTAAAGTGTGGTGGGGATATTCTGCAAAGAAACATCGCAACTAGGACAAGAAGGCATCTCAGCACCCAAGTGCATCTTCCATTGAGGGCTGAGAGGAAGAACATCCTTAGGCATGGGGTTTTGCGAGAAACGATCGTCGCCAAAGGCTATCAGATAGGGTTTCTGGGGAATGAAGTGAACGGCTCCATACTTGTTGATAAAACGGACGGCAATCACATTATCGCCCTCACGGAGCAAACTCTCAGGAATATCATAGCGACGAGGAGGATACTGATAATAGGTATGACCTATCTCCTTGCCATTCAGATAGGTGACATCCTGATCGAAAAGCGTTCCCAACAAGAGACGAGCGGGCTTACCCGCATGCTCCTTATTTATATAAATATGCTGACGAAGCCAGACACTTCCTATGCCTCGCCAAGTCCAATCGTTCTGGTTGATTACCTGCCAATCGTTGTCATTAAATTGGGCAGTTTTGTATGAATCACTAAAATCTTTGGCATCCAAAAGCTTCTGCCATTGTTGCGAAGCCTCATTGTTAGCCTGGGCTTGTGCCTTTACATAGTTATCGTTCTGGAAGAGTTTGGTCTTTTGAATCAATTGAGGATAGTCGCCCTGCAAAGAATCAGCAGAAATCCAAGCTTCAATGGGTGTTCCCCCCCAGCTATTGACGATGATACCCTGAGGAACACCTGTCTGCTTCTGCATGCGAAGACCCAGGAAAGAACCCAAGGCAGAGAAGCCCCATGCATTCTCCTTGTTCAACGCTTTCCACTTTGTAGGCTGGATATCTTCACGAACTCCATGTGTATCTGTGGTATTGGGCACACGGAACAAGCGGACCTTATTATTATCAAAATGGTCGATTTCATCGACATATCTTGGATAGACACGCTCAATGGTAACATCTACATTCGACTGGCCGGAACAGAGCCACACATCGCCCACTAAGACATCCGTCAGCACGATATCACCTACTATCATCGTATAGGGACCTCCCGCCTTCATCTTCGGCAGGTCGATGCGCCAGCTGCCATCAGCATCAGCGATAGTTGCATACTGACGCTTTTGCCACCGGATGATTATCTTTTCGCGAGGATCTGCTTTCCCCCAGACTGGAATGTTTTTTCCTCGCTGGAGCACCATGCCCGACTGGAACAACTGGGGTAGTTGTACTTTTGCTTCCGTTGTCAGGAAACAAGCGATGACTAACAGTAACATCAAAAGTTTTCGTTTCATAGTCTTTCTTTGATAGTTTTGATGCAAAAGTAGGGAAAAATGCTCGAATAAACAGCAAAAAAAGCCAAAATAATTTGTCTATGCTACAAAACAAGATAGTTTTTGTAACATGAAAAAACATCCATTTCAACAGAACATTGTAACTTTGCAGCAGGAATTAAAACCAATAACATGATGACAAATAATGAAACAACTGAAGCAAAAGGCTTCTACAAACTTTCCTGGCTGCAGCGCATAGGCTTCGGCTCTGGTGATTTGGCGCAGAACCTCATCTACCAAACCATCAGCATGTATCTGCTGTTCTTTTATACTAACATCTTCGGGCTGGATCCTGCTGATGCTGCTACGATGTTCCTCGTGGTTCGTCTGGTTGATGTGTTGTGGGACCCCTTGGTAGGTACTTATGTCGATAAGCATAACCCCAAGCTGGGTAAGTATCGTGCTTATCTTGTCCTGGGCGGTATTCCTCTGACGGGTTTTTCCATTCTCTGTTTCTGGAATGCCTTTGCGCCTTCTCTGGTATATGCTTATGTGACTTATGTGGGTATGTCCATGCTTTACACATTGATTAATGTGCCCTATGGTGCCTTGAACTCTTCGCTGACTCGTGATACTGACGAGATTACCACGCTGACCTCAGTTCGTATGTTCCTGGCTAATGTTGGTGGACTCTGTGTAGCCTCTGGTATTCCCCTTGTCGTTGCTGCTTTTGCTCCAAAGGATGCTCAGGGTGAAGCCATCATCAATACACCGGAAGCTGCAAGTGCCTGGTTTACCACGATGGGTATCTATGCTATCGTTGGTCTGCTGTTGCTCATCTTCTGTTTTACACAGACCCGCGAGCGTGTGGTGATGGACGAGAAAGATATGGGTGATGTGAAGGTGTCAGACCTCTGGACGGAGTTTGTACGCAACCGTCCCTTGCGCATCCTGGCCTTCTTCTTCATTACGGCCTTCGCCATGATGTCTGTCGGCAATGCTGCCGGTTCCTATTATATGACATGTAACCTGCAGGCTACCAGCGACCAGTTAGCGGTATTTATGGGCCTTGGCTCTGTTCCTGCCTTCATCTTCATGCCAATGGTTCCTGCTATCAAGAAAAAGGTGGGTAAGCGTGGTATGTTCAATATCTTCCTGACCATCGCTATTATCGGTATGGCTATTCTTTATGTGGTCAGTGTGGTTCCTTCGCTGAAGTCGCAGATGTGGATAGTCTATGTGGCTCAGTTCATCAAGTCAACAGGTGTCATAGTGGCTACGGGCTATATGTGGGCTTTGGTTCCTGAGGTTATCTCCTTTGGCGAATATACCACAGGCAAGCGCATCTCGGGCATTGTCAATGCTTTGACCGGCATTTTCTTCAAGGCAGGTATGGCCTTGGGCGGTGTGGTTCCCGGACTCGTTCTTGCCTACGTTGGTTTCAATGCCAAAGTTACCACACAGACTCCGTTCGCAGAGCAGGGTATCCTCTGGCTGGTATGTGTCATTCCTGCTCTCCTGCTGGGTCTGGCTATGTTCATCATCTCAAGATATGAGTTGACTGATGAGGTGATTGACAAGATTAACATGGAAATTGAAAAACGCAATAATTAATAGCATCATGAGAATTTTAAGATTAGTAGTTTTCACATTAGTATTATTTGCCACAGAGACAGTTCTTGCGCAGAGCTTGCGAGAAGCTGTAGGTAAGTACTGTCTCATTGGTGCTGCTGTGAACCAGTGGCAGAGTGACGGGCAGGTGCCAAAGGCTGATGCTGTGTTACAACGCCATTTTAACTGTGCTGTAGCAGAAAACTGCATGAAACCAGAGGTGCTGGCTCCTGCTGAAGGAGTATTTGACTTCCGTGTGGCTGATAAGTTCATCAACTACTGTGAGCGTCTGAACCTGAAAGCAACAGGTCATTGTCTGGTTTGGCATTCTCAAGCTCCCGACTGGTGGTTCACCAATGGATATAATGCTTCGCCTGTCTCCAAAGAGATTCTCAAGGAGCGCTTAATAAAGCACATCAAGACAGTAGTAGGCCATTTTAAGGGGAAGGTCATCGGATGGGATGTCGTCAACGAGGCTATTGAGGATGACGGTTCCTTCCGCAAGTCACCTTATTATAATCTGTTGGGCGAGGAGTTTATCGAGATAGCTTTCCGTACCGCTCATGAGGCTGATCCTGACGCAGAACTTTATTACAACGACTACTCGATGGCAAAGCCGGGAAAGCGTGAGGCCGTGTGCCGGCTGATCAAGAACCTGAAGGCTAAAGGTCTTCGTATTGACGGGGTGGGCATGCAGAGCCATAATGGACTGGATTATCCTGACCTGAAAGAGTATGAAAAATCCATCGATGCCTTTGCCGCTTGTGGGGTAAAGGTGTTGATTACGGAGCTCGACGTTAATGTATTGCCAAACCCAGAGGGATTCGGTGGTGCTGCTGTGGAGCAGAACTTTGAGTTCCAAGAGAAATACAATCCTTATCCCAACGGACTTTCCAAGGATAAGCAGAAAGAGTTGGACAACCGTTGGCTGGACTTGTTCAATATTTATTATAAGCACCGCTCGCAGATTGGTCGCATCACTTTGTGGGGTGTCTGCGATGGTGATTCCTGGCTTAACGGATGGCCTATTGCCGGACGTACTAACTATCCGCTGCTCTTCGACCGCAACTACGAAGAGAAGCCTATTGTCAACAAAATCATTAATATCTTCAAATAGAATCAGATATGAAACCACGTTATCTTTTCCCAAGTGATTATATGGCTGACCCTTCAGCCAATGTGTTTAACGGCAAACTGTACATTTATCCTTCTCATGACTGGGATGCTGGTGAGTGTTTCGACGATGATGGCGGACATTTCCAGATGAAGGACTATCACGTGCTGTCATGGGACGATATTGAAAACGGTCCTGTTACTGACCATGGTGTGATTCTCGATGTGAAGGATGTGCCTTGGGCGGAGAAGCAGATGTGGGACAACGACTGTGTAGAGAAGGACGGCAAGTATTACCTCATCTTCTCTGCTAAGGCCTATGACGGTGTGTTCCGTCTGGGTGTGGCTGTTGCCGACAAACCCGAGGGTCCGTTCACACCTATGGAGAAGCCTATCCGTGGCTCATTCTCTATTGACCCCTGTGTGTTCAAGGATGATGACGGAGAGATTTATACATATTTCGGAGGCTTGTGGGGTGGACAGCTCCAGTGGTGGCATCCGCTACCCAACGGACAGGCTCCTGTCTATGGCAAATATGGCGACCAGAACGGTCTCATTGACCTGGGTGCAGCTCCTGACCATAAGGGCGAACTCTTTACGACTGCTGATGCTCCAGCCATTAACAGCTGCGTGGTTCGCATGAGCGACGACGTGCAGCAGTTCGCAGAGGCTCCTCGTGGCGTGGTTGTGCTCGACGAGAATGGTGAACCCATGAAGGCTGGCAATCCTCATCGCTTCTTCGAGGCTTCCTGGATGCACAAGTATAATGGCAAATACTATTTCTCTTACTCTACAGGCGACAGCCACATGCTGTGCTATGCCATTGGTGATAATCCTTATGGACCGTTCACCTATAAGGGAGTGGTTCTCGATCCAGTAGTAGGATGGACTACCCATCATTCCATCGTAGAGTTCAAGGGTCAGTGGTATCTCTGCTACCACGACTGTGTTCCTTCGAACGATGTTACCCACCTGCGCTCATTGAAAGTGCAGCAGTTGTTCTACAATGAGGATGGAACAATCCAGCGGGTTATCAATGAATAATCAACAACTTTTATCCAACTATTACAAGCAGCATCGTGACGAGATAGTCAGTTTCATTGCGGTGCGAACGACGAATGTCGGGCAGGCACAGGATATGGTACAAGACATTTTCCTGCGTCTGCTTGACGGACGCCGTCTCATTACAGAACAAACCCTTCCTTCGTTGGTTTACACGATGGCACGTCATGCTATAGCCGACTACTATCGTCGTCGTTGTGTTTTCGAGGAATACGAGCATTATATCCAGCAATCAGCAATAGGTGGTCAACGGTCTGAGGATAGCGTAGAGTCCATTATCTCTGCCCGTCAGCTGATGGAGCGTATGGAGCGTTCGCTGGCCCGTCTTCCTCAGGCATGTTGCGACATCTATCGCCTTCACATCTATGACGGTATGAAGGTCAGCGAGATAGCCCAACAACTCTCTATTCCCTACAAGCAGGTAGAGAATCGTTTGGGACAGGCTCGCAAGGCAGTACGCCAACAGCTTCGGATTTGTGTCTGAAGGAAGGCTTTCTTAAAGCATTAACGTCTGTATGTGGTCTGGAGCAAACACGCTCTGGGCCACATCTTGTATCTGGACGGAAGTTATGGCGTCGATTTGAGCTAGGACGGTTTCAATGTCGCGCTCCTTCCCGTTATGCAGGAAATTCTTGGCAAAATCGAGGGCAAACTGTTCACGATTGTCGCAGGCTATGGTGAGCTGCCCCTTCAGCTGGCGTTTGGCGGCACTCAACTGTCGCTCAGAAAGTGGATGTTGCATCATACGGTCTAATTCGTGGCGCACTAACCTGACACACCGTTTCACATCATGATGGTCGCAACCGAAATAGACCGACCAGCAACCCGTGTCGCTATAGCTGGCCATCGAACTCTCAACAGTATATACCAGTCCGTACTTCTCACGTAGTGACAAGTTCAGACGGGCATTCATACCGGGACCTCCCAGCATGTTGTTCAGGAGATAGAGAGGCATGCGTCGTGGGTCGTTATAACTGAATGTGCGGCTTCCTAACATCACGTGAGCTTGATGGTGCGCCTCCGTTGTGAGTGAAGAGAGGGGAGTGGTCTGAGTTTTTTCTGGGATAGCAACTTCTTGCCAAACCTCCTTTATTATCGTTCTCGTTTCCAGCATCTTCACCATTCTGTCGAAATCAATGTCGCCGTATGCAAAGAAGATGCTATTGTCAGGGCGGTAAAACTTGTTGGTGAATCGACGGGCATGTACCGGGGTGAAGCCTTGTACACGTTCACGGGTGCCCAATATATTATGTCCTAACGGATGTCCGTTGAAGAGCAGATTTTCGAATTCATCGTATATCAGTTCAGCGGGGGAGTCGTTATAGCTCTCTATCTCATCGCAAATTACATCTAACTCGTGGGCTACTTCCTGCTCGGGATATTCGCTGTTGAAAACAATATCCGTCAACAGGTCGATGGCTTTATTCAAGTGCTCTTTCAGAATAGCGGCATAGAAAATGGTGTCTTCCTTATTCGTAAACGCGTTCAGGTCGCCACCCACACTTTCCAGACAGTTCAGTATTTGGATGGCAGAACGTTGCTTGGTGCCCTTGAAGGTGACGTGCTCGCAGAAATGGGCTACGCCCTCCTCTCCTGCTGTCTCCTGACGGGCTCCAGCGTTGATGCCAATGCCACAATAGACCACTGGCGACGTAGTGGGAAGATGAATGACACGTAGGCCGTTACTGAGTGTCGTTGTGTTATATTTCGTCATAATTGCTTGCAAAGTTAGTGCATTTTTAAAAAATAGTTGTAACTTTGCAGGAAAATTATGTAGATTATGCGAAAAGTTATAGGATTAGGTGAAACGGTGCTGGATATTATTTTCCGTGATAACCAGCCTTTGCATGCACTCCCTGGAGGCAGTACTTTCAATGCTATTATATCACTGGCCCGTTCAGGCGTTCAAACCAGCTTCATCAGCGAGACAGGCAACGACCGTGTAGGACGGAACATCATCCAGTTCCTGCGCAACAATGGCTGCAATGCCGATAGTGTGAGTGTCTATCCTGATTCCAAGTCGCCGGTGTCGCTGGCTTTCCTCAACGACAAGAACGATGCCGAATATATTTTCTATAAAGACCACCCTAAGGATCGTCTCGACTTTACTTATCCTGACGTGCAACCTGACGATCTGGTTCTGTTCGGCTCCTATTATGCCTTGAACCCTGTCATTCGTCCTCAGGTAAAAGGTTTTCTGGAGTATGCCCACCAGCATGGAGCTATCCTCTACTATGATGTCAACTTCCGCGCCTCTCATCAGCATGAGGTTATCAAATTAACGTCTAACCTGCTGGAGAACTTTGAGATGGCCGATATCGTAAGAGGATCGAAGGAAGACTTCCAGATACTCTTCAAGAAGGATAATCCCGATGTGGTTTATCGCACACAGATATCCTTCTATACCAAGAAGTTCATTTATACGCAGGCAGGCGATCCTATTGAGTTACGTGGCGACAATGGACTGAGCAAGCAATATCCCATAACACCTATCCAGACGGTTAGCACGGTGGGTGCCGGCGACAATTTCAATGCCGGATTCCTCTATGGTCTGATTGCCAATGGTATCACCCGTGGACACATGGAACAAGGACTCTCGGAGACGCAGTGGGATGCACTTATCCATAGCGGACAGCAGTTCTCTGCTGAGGTGTGTACGAGTATTTACAACTATGTCTCGCCTGAGTTTGGTGCCGCGCGAAAGAAAGAATTAGAGAAGAAATAGTAATTATCCAAATAACTTAGAACAATATGCAAAAGATTACCGAAAACATTTACTATGTTGGTGTTAACGACCGTAATAAGTCGCTATTCGAAGGCTTGTGGCCGCTGCCTTATGGTGTTTCTTACAACTCCTACATCATCGATGACGAGAAGGTGTGTCTGATAGATACCGTAGAGGTCGATTTCTTCACCCAGTACATCGAACATATCCAGGAGGTCATTGGCAACCGCAAGGTTGACTACCTCGTTATCAACCACATGGAGCCCGACCACAGTGGTTCCATCGCACTCATCAAGAAATACTATCCTGAGATTCAGATTATTGGCAACAAGAAGACTTTCCAGATGATGGAGGGATTCTACGGCATTACTGAGGGTACGCTGGAGGTCAAGAATGGCGATACCGTCGAACTGGGAAAACAGACGCTGAACTTCGTGCTCACCCCGATGGTTCACTGGCCCGAAACGATGGTAACCCTCTGTGGCACAACCCTCTTCTCTGGTGATGCCTTCGGTTGCTTTGGCGCCCTGAATGGTGGCGTGATAGACGCACAGATTAATTGCGACTCTTTCTGGTTGGAGATGGAGCGTTACTACTCCAATATTGTGGGTAAATATGGTACTCCCGTGCAGAATGCCCTGAAGAAACTGGCTGATGTGAAGCTCGACTATATCTGTGCCACCCACGGTCCCGTTTGGCACGAGCACATCAATAAGGTGATAGCCATCTACGACCGCCTGAGCAAGTACGAGACCGAGCCTGGACTCGTTATCTGCTACGGTACTATGTACGGCAATACGGAGCGTGCGGCAGAGGTCATTGCACGTGCTGCCTCTGAGGCTGGTGTGAAGAACATCGTCGTCTATAATGTCTCCAAGACCCATCACTCTTACATCATCCGCGACGTCTTCCGCTATAAGGGACTCATTGTCGGAGCACCCACCTATAACACCGCACTCTATCACGAAATGGACGTATTGCTCTCTGAATTGGCTGGCAAGGACATCAAGAATCACCTTCTGGGATGGTTTGGCTCCTACGGATGGGCTTCCAAGGCCGTCAGTGAGATAGCCAGATGGAACGAAGAGAGGCTGCATTTTGAACAGGTAGGCGAGCCCGTGGAAATCAAGCAGAGCCTCACCGCTGAAACCAAAGCCCAGTGCGAAGCCCTGGGTCGTGCAATGGCTGAGCGCCTGAAGGAACTCAGTTAATAGAGTGCTTCTAGAATTTCTTAAAAAAGAAAAATCAGCAACTTACGAAGAATCGGAGGTTGCTGTTTTTTGTTGTGGACCAGGTAGGGCTTGAACCTACGACCTCCAGATTATGAGTCTGTTGCTCTAACCAACTGAGCTACAAGTCCAGTGCAAATGTATTTTGCGGGTGCAAAGGTACTAAAAAGATTAAAGATAAAAGATTAAAGATTAAAGAATTTGTTGTTTTTAACATTTTATTGTACCTTTGCAGCCAATTATGAAAGAAAAGTATCAGGGACTGACTGCTAAAGAGGTGGAGGAGAGCAGGGCGAAGCATGGCGAGAATGTGTTGACGCCACCTGTTAGACCGTCCATGTGGAAACTATATCTGGAGAAATACCAGGACCCCATGGTGCGTATCTTGTTGGTTGCTGCTGTGGTCTCCCTCTTTCTGGCTTTCGTAAAGGGTGACTTCGTAGAGACAATCGGTATTATAGCCGCTGTCATATTGGCCACCACCGTTGGCTTCTATTTTGAGCGTGACGCTGCCCGTAAGTTTGATGTGCTGACACAATTGGGCGAGGAGCAACCTGTCAAGGTACTGAGGAGGAACCTCTCAACAGGCTCTTCTTCAAAAGGCGAGGGGGGTGAATGCCAGATTCTGGAGATACCGCGGCGGGAAGTTGTGGTAGGCGATGTGGTGCTTGTAGAGACCGGTGATGAGATTCCGGCTGACGGTCTGTTGGTGGAGGCTTTTGACCTGCAGGTTGATGAGTCAAGTCTGACGGGAGAGCCTATGACAGACAAGTTTACCAAGGATTCCAGCGCCTATCAGGAACTTACTGCGACCCATGAAACCTATGCCAAGGATCAGGTGCTTCGCAGTTCAATGGTGTTGGGTGGTACTGGCCGTTTTGTGGTCACTGCCGTTGGCGATGCCACGGAAATCGGTCATGTAGCCCGTCAAGCTACGGAACTGACAGGGGTGAAGACACCTTTGAACATTCAGTTGAACAAGTTGGCTAAGTTAATCAGCAAAGTAGGAGGTTTCCTTTCCGTTCTCAGTTTCCTGATTTTCTTGGGCCACGACATCTTGACCAACGAGCTATGGCAGACTGACGACTATCTGGGTATGGCGAATAACACCCTTCGCTATTTCATGATGGCTGTCACGCTGATAGTAATGGCTGTTCCAGAAGGTCTTCCGATGGCTGTCACTTTGGCCTTGGCGCTGAACATGCGCAGGATGCTGAAGTCGAACAACTTGGTGCGCAAGTTGCAGGCTTCTGAAACGATGGGGGCTGTCACCGTTATCTGTACGGACAAGACGGGTACGCTGACCGAGAACCGTATGACGGTGAGTGCGGTGGAAATGGCGAATGAAAGGAATGACGGAAATGAAAAGAATGAGGATTCAAGCCTTTCAGACCTTTACAAGGCCATTGCATTGAATACGACAGCTACTTACGATGTCGGTAATCCTACCGAGCAAGCCCTGTTGCGATGGTTGCGAGAGCAGAAGATAGACTATCAGGAATTGCGTGACAAGTATCCGATTACGTCGCGCGAACCTTTCTCCACAGAGCGCAAGTATATGTCAACAACTGTTGGCAATATTCAATATATCAAGGGAGCACCCGAAGTGGTGATGCAGCGGTGTGTCATGAAAGCCGAGGAACGTCAGCGGTTAGAGGATAAGTTGCTTGAATGGCAACAGCATGCCATGCGCACACTGGCTATTGCAGTCAATCAGTCCATGCTT
Organism: uncultured Prevotellaceae bacterium; assembly: GCA_902770195.1. Lineage (GTDB taxonomy): Bacteria > Bacteroidota > Bacteroidia > Bacteroidales > Bacteroidaceae > Prevotella. Next base: position 4,818 of record CACXSA010000037.1, on the reverse strand, counting down.
GCCATCGTAGCCATTAGTGATCCTTTGCGTGCAGAGGTTCCCGAGGCTATCCGGCAGTGTCGTTTTGCAGGTATTGATGTGAAGATCGTGACAGGCGATACGGTGACTACAGCTTTGGAGATAGGAAGGCAGACGGGTATCATCTCAAAAACCGCTAGTGATGCAGAGAACCTGACCATGACAGGTGCCGAGTTTGCAGCCCTTTCAGACGAAGAAGCCTTGAAGGTGATTGGCGACTTGAAGGTTATGTCCAGGGCTCGTCCTATGGATAAGCAACGTCTGGTAAGTCTGTTGCAGCAAAGAGGGGAAGTGGTAGCTGTCACGGGTGACGGCACGAACGATGCCCCTGCCTTGAATCGTGCCCATGTGGGCTTGTCGTTGGGTTCTGGAACAAGTGTTGCCAAGCAGGCTAGCGATATCACGCTGATAGACGATTCCTTCGGTTCCATCGTTCATGCCGTCATGTGGGGCCGTTCACTCTATAAGAATATCCAGCGTTTTATCTTCTTCCAGCTGATAGTCAATGTTGCTGCATTGTTGCTGGTGCTCTTTGGGTCCATTATTGGCACAGAGTTGCCCCTGACGATTACCCAGATTCTTTGGATAAACCTCATCATGGACACCTTTGCAGCAATGGCTTTGGCTTCGCTGCCACCTAGTAGGGAGGTGATGAGGAAGAAGCCTCTCCGTCAGCATGCCTTTATCATCAATCGCGGCATGAAGTGGGGCATCACCCTCATAGGCTTTTTCTTCTTCCTGTTGCTAAGTGTTCTTTGTTGGCTGATAGAGGTTCATCCCATTTTCATAGCCATCCGCTATGGTCTCTCTCCAGACGAGGCACAAACGGTATTCTTCACCATTTTTGTATTGTTGCAATGGTGGAACCTGTTCAATGCCCGTATGTTGGGCTCCAGCCATTCTGCTTTCAGGAATCTACAGAATTGCAAGGCTTTCTTGTTAGTGTTGCTCATGATATTGGCGGGACAGTGGCTTATCGTCACCTTTGGCGGTCACATGTTCCGTACAGTACCTCTCTCTCTGGAATGCTGGTTATATATGTTTTTGGGTACCTCGCCAGTTCTCTTGATTGGTGAGTTGTATAGAGCAGCAAAGAGGGTATGAGTAAGACAGGATATGTTGCAACCATAGGGATGTTCGATGGTGTTCATCGTGGTCATCAGTTTGTGCTCCAGCAAGTCATCCGCGTGGCTAGGGAGCGTGGACTGCAGTCGATGGCTATCACCTTCGACCATACGTTGCGCAAGGATTCCCAGCTCACTACTTTGGATGATAAACTGGCATTACTCCGACAGTTGGGTATTGACCATATAAAGGTACTTCCTTTTACCGATGAGCTGAAACAGATGACCGCCCGCGAGTTCATGCAGCAAGTGTTGAAGGAACGGTTGCATGTGGAGGTGCTACTCATCGGCTATGACAACCGTTTTGGACGTGGTCGTACTGAGGGCTTTGATGATTATGTTCGCTATGGTCATGAATTGAATATGGATGTGGTTCAGTTACCGGCTCAAGGGACAGTCTGTTCGTCGCTGATTCGTAACTTGCTACAAGAAGGTCAGGTGGCTGAGGCTGCTGATTTGCTGGGTCATCCGTATCTGTTGGAGGGGCGTGTGGAACATGGAGAGCATATCGGTACCCGTCTGGGCTATCCTACTGCCAACCTGGTTCCTGTAGATGGCAGACTGTTGATTCCTGCTTCCGGTGTTTATGCAGTACAGGTATCTTTGGACCACCAGCCAGTGTTCCATGTGGCCATGATGAACATCGGGCATCGTCCTACCTTTGATGGACAGCATACCACTCTTGAGGTCCATGTGCTTCATCTGAACGAAGACCTCTATGGTCGTGAGATGACCGTTCAATTCTTCCAGCGACTGCGTGACGAGCAGCGTTTTGACAACGAAGACGCGTTGGTACGGCAGTTACAGTTGGATGCTCAACAAGTAGAAAACCTATTCAAGAAGAAATAATATGAAAAATGCGATTATTTATCTTGTCGTATTTCTGGGAGTACAAGCGGCAGTCAGCCTGATTATGCCTGCCGTATGGCTTTTATGCACTGGTTCATCGGATATGACGGCAGCTCTCCTGATAACCATTACGGCGGTGTTCAGCACGTTGTCTATCGCCCTCTTCTTAGGTGTTCGCTGGGCAGAGGTGTCTAGAGCATGGCTCCTTACACGGCCTTGGTCTGTTCTTTTCTGGAGCGTGATAGCGGCATTGGGTTTGATTATCCCGTCAACATGGATGATGGAACAATTACCCGACCTGCCAAATATCGTAGAGCAAGAGTTTGATACTCTCCTATCTACTCGCTGGGGCTATCTCACCATAGGACTTTTGGCACCTGTCGCTGAAGAGATAGTGTTCCGTGGAGCTATCTTAAAGACTTTGCTTACCAAGTATCGCCCATGGGTGGCTATTGCACTTTCCGCGCTCCTTTTCTCCGCAGGTCATCTCAATCCGGCTCAGATGCCTCATGCTTTCCTGATAGGACTGTTGTTGGGATGGATGTATTGGCGCACAGGGTCTATATTGCCAGGTATGGCTTATCATTGTGCTAACAACTCTGTGGCTTATGTTCTTTATAATGTGTATCCCAACCCGGACATCAAGCTGGTCGATATCTTCCAGACTAACTCGCATGTCTTGATGGCTGTGGGCTTCTCGCTATTAATCGTCTTGCCGGCACTTTATCAGCTCCATCTTTGGATGCGCAGAGCTTGAGAAAGTGAAAGGTGAATAAATATCGAACAGGCTGCTTCTGACTCGTCAGATAGCAGCCTGTTCTCCGTTAGTATGTTATGAAAAATTTGAGAGAATTCGAAGCTTCACAGCTTCTGGTGTTTTAACTAAACGTGATTTAAATAAATTATAGAGAAAGCATAGAAAAATTATCGTTTCAATTCTTCGACTGTTCTGGTAGCATCACACTAGTGCTGTCAGCCGATTTGTCGATGATGTTCTCAGCTTGTACGGGTGTTCCGACATCGACCGTGTCAATTTGGAAACTGGTGTAGTCGCTGACAGGAGCATTCCAGTTGCTGTCCCACGGAGCCTGCAGGGCTCCGCCCAGTGTCAAGATGATAGCCACTACGGCAGCAGCCTTGAACAAAGGCATCAGGCGCTGGGTAAGCTTCACCTCTTGGGCTTGGACATGCTGGTTCTCTTCGCCAATCATCGTCAGGATACGGGTGTCAAAGTCATCGCTCAGCTTTGGCTCCTCACCACCAGCAACGAAGAGAGGCCTCCACTGCTCCATCTCAGCCGGAATGTTCTCCTGGCTGAAGAAGCTGCGCAGAATGCTTTCTTCCTCCAGTGAAGTCTCAGCGTTCCAGTAGCGCTCCATGAGCTGTTCAATGTACTTATAGTCCATATTCTTCTTGTTGTTTGAATTCTTTTTTTATCGTCTGTCGGGCTCTGAAGATGTTTATTTTCACTTGTTCTTCCGTGATGCCCATGATGTCGGCAATGTCGCGATAGCTTTTTTCTTCCACGTCTCGCAGCTGCATGGCGGTTCTTTGCTTTTCTGGTAGTTGACTGATGAGTTGTCTTACCAGCTTTACCCTGTCTCGCTGTACAGCTTGTTCCTCGGGGTTCGATGTGTAGCTGTGGTCTGTCGGGTCGTGGCCTATGTCCAGCGACTGTTCCTGATGTCCCATGCGTCGCACCTTGTCGAGTGAGAGGTTTCGGCAGATGGTAAAGCAGAAAGCTTCTATGGAGTCTATCTGTTCCCACTGGTCTCGTCGGTTCCATACTTTAAGCATCGTGTCCTGTACCACGTCCTCAGCCTCTGCTGGGTTGAGAGTGATGCGGAGTGCCAGTCTGAAGAGTTTGTCTTTCAGCGGCAAGACGTCGGTCTGGAAACTGATTTTTTTCACCTCTCTATACTTAATGACGATTGAAGAAAACGAAAGTTACAGCTTTCTCTAATTTTTTTCTCTTTTATTTTTCAATAGTTGTTCCATGTTTGCCGTCGATGGCTGTTGCCAACGTGATAATTACCTTAGAGACGCCCGCGTTCACCGCGTTGAGTGCGTTTTCTATCTTGGGTATCATTCCTCCGCTAATTGTTCCATCGGCTATATAGCGGGTAAAGTCAGCATGATTGATGGTGGCTATCACGCTGTCATCATCGTCAGGATTACGAAGAACTCCTTTCTTTTCGAAGGAGAAGATAAGTGTAACATCATACAACTTAGCCAGCGCCTTAGCAGTTTCCGATGCGATGGTGTCTGCGTTGGTATTCAGGATATGCCCTTCTCCGTCGTGGGTCAGAGGAGCCATCACGGGTGTGATGCCTGCTTCTATCAGTCTGCCCAGCATCTCGCCATTAGCCTGGTCAACATCCCCCACAAAACCATAATCCACTCCGTTCTTCAGTGGGCGCTTATGGCTGTGTATGGCATCTGCATCCGCACCAGTCAGTCCTAAGGCATTCACACCGTTGGCCTGTAGTCTCGCCACCAGGTTCTTGTTCACCAACCCACCATAGACCATCGTTACAACTTCCAGCATGTCGGCATCTGTGATGCGTCTGCCAGCCACCATCTTGGTCTCAATGCCCAAGCGTTCAGCCATCTTCGTAGCTTTCCTTCCACCACCATGCACTAATACCTTCCGACCCTCAATAGCCGAAAAATCTTTTAATAACTGAGAGAGCTGCAGTTCGTCCTCGACTACAGCTCCTCCTACCTTTACGATAGTTAGTTTCTCCTTCATATATTAGTTACTCCAAATAGGTATATCCGTAGAGTCCGCTGCGGTAGTTGTTCAGGAATTCCTTGCCCTCTTCCA
>CACXSA010000036.1 GCA_902770195.1 uncultured Prevotellaceae bacterium | reverse complement strand
AAAAGGCGTAGGTCTGTTTGGCTCTGGCTGGGTATGGCTATCGGCAGATGCTGATGGCAACTTGGTCATCACGCAGGAGCAAGGGGCATCCAATCCTGTAGTGAAGGGACTGAAGCCGCTGTTGACCTTTGATGTCTGGGAGCATGCATATTATCTGGATTACCAGAACCGTCGTGCAGCCCATCTCGCTGCCCTTTGGCAGATTGTGGACTGGAGGGTGATAGAGAAGAGGTATGAGTAAGAAGTAAGATGTAAGATGTAAGATGGAACATTTATGGTTCATGGTTCATGGTTAAGGGTCACATACGGTTCATGGTTAAGGGTCACATACGGTTCATGGTGAAGGGTTCATGAATATAAAAAGAGAATAGAGGGGTGTCACAATCTGTGATACCATGTTAAACATCAGTAGTAAAGGAATTCTTGACAACTCATGGATAAGGATCTTATACTAAGTGAAGAGAAAGGTGAGATAGTGTTATATCAGCCAAATGATAATAGGTAAGATTTCTCTTAAAAAACAATAAATTATACGAATACGTATAATACAGTTGCGTATAATTTTGTATATTTGCATCAAATTATAAGTTCGTATAAATATGGAAGTACCTTTTCAGTACGGTAGGTTAGCTGAAGCAGAAAGCTTCATTGATAGAATCGATGACAGACGGGAGTTGAAAAATTTTCTGAGTCATGGGATAAATACTATATTGGTATCCCCAAGACGTTGGGGTAAATCGTCGTTAGTGAAAGAATCCATGAAAGAGCTTGTTGAAGATGACAAGAGTATCAGAGTTTGTTTCTTGGATGCTTATAAAATACATACAGAGGAAGAGTTCTACAATAAATTCGCATCAGCTATTATCCAAGGAGTATCATCAACCTTGGAGCAGAAATGGGGCGATTTCCTACGATTTGTGAATCGTCTGACACCTAGCATAACGATAGCAAGTGATCCGATGAACTCTATTGAGGTGGACTTGAAGATAAATCCTGTAAAAGAGAATCCAGAAACAATTCTTCAGCTCCCGGAGAAGATAGCTATCGAGAAGGGTATCCGTGTTATCGTTTGTATAGACGAGTTTCAGCAGTTGGCAAATATTCCTCATTGGGAAAGACTGGAGGCAATGCTGCGCTCAGAATGGCAGTTGCAGCACCATACGACCTATTGTCTGTATGGAAGTAAGATGCATATGATGAAGAAGATCTTCAATAACTCCAGGAGTCCATTTTATAAGTTCGGTCAGATGATGCAGCTGAAGCGAATATCCAAAGAATACTGGTTGCCGTACATTGTCGACAACTTTGAGGCTACAGGTAAACATATTACAGAAGAACAAGCGGAGAGGTTGTGTGAGAAGGTGAAATACAACTCATGGTATGTTCAACAATACTGTTTCTTTGTATGGTCGCATACAGAAGGAATCGTTTCTGATGAGGAACTTGACCGTCAGTTGGATATGGTTATTGATACAAACGCGGAAACATTCCAAAATGAACTCGATGAGCTGGTTCCTTCACAGATTGCCTTATTGAAGGCAATTGCATCGGGGGAAACACATTTTAACGCGAAAAGTGTGGTAGAAAAATATCGTCTTGGCCAGTCTCAAACTATCACAAGGAACAAGAAAACACTTGTCGAAAAAGATTTGGTTGAGAAGACTAGAGATACATTCTCCTTCGTGGATCCGTTGTTTGAACTTTGGTTAAAACGCGAATACGGAATAAATAGATGTATGAAGGCTGATGGCTGAAGTATGATTTTTGTGGTCTTCGGATAAATTCAGAAAAAAGAATTGTACAAAAAGTAAAATATTTTAAAGATTAAGTTGTTATTTTAAGCGGTGACCGTGTGGGTCACCGTAATTTTTTTATTAACAACTAAAGTTCTTATTATTATGAACAATTTTATTTTTATGGCAGGATTAATCCTGTTGTTTGCTGCTTGCAGCAAGGAGAACGAAAAAATGGTGAATAACGCTCAGATGGAGGGGACTGTTGCGCCGGTGAAGGTGCATGTAACGGGGTTCTCTGTCTCGCAGGAGGATTATCCGATTACGCGTGCGGCACAGAATGTGGCTAACTACCAAGGTGTTGAGTCGGTTACCCTGGCATTCTACAACGGTAGCACGGAGGTGCTCAAGACCACACAGCTCAAGGGCGACGCCACCACCTATGACACCTTTGGCGTTTTCGAGTGCACCCTTCCGATGGGCAGCTACACCATGGTGGTGGTGGCTTACAAAACGATGGAGGACAGTCCTTTCGAGCTCACCAGTGCCACGTCAGCAGCCTATACTGGAGCACATGTTTTTGAAACATTTTCTGCCACACAGGCGGTGAACATCGTCAATACCAGTGCGGTGGATATCAGTGCAACACTCAACCGTATCGTGTCAAAACTTGAGGTACACTCCAGCGATGGGCGCACAGCCAATGTCACTAACATACGTATGACTTTTGCAGCCGGTGGCAAGGGTTTCAATCCTTCAACGGGACTGGCCACCGCCAATACGGGCTTTGCCAACACCGTGGGCATTAGTGCGGAGGCAGGAGCGACCTCAAATTCTGTCAGCTACCTCTTTCTGGCATCAGACACTCAGAATATCAATGTGACTATCGAGACGCTGGATAGCGATGGAAACACACTCTTCTCGAAGACCGTTGAAAACGTGCCCTTCAAGCGCAATCGTGTCACCATACTCACCGGTGCGATGTACTCCAACGCTGCCGTGGATGGTTCCTTCGAACTAGAGACCTCATGGCTCTCAAACTATAATGGTAATTTTTAATGATGAGGAGGATATACTATGTCAAGAATAACGTTCATTATGAGAGCACTCTTTGCAATCGTCATTATGGTAGTGCTGGTATCTTGCGAAAAAGCTATCACGGCTGAGGATACAAAAACATCGGGCGACAAGAATGGTAACCTGCGTGTCAGCGTCAATCAGATAGAACAGACGCCCTTTACCTCTCTCACTCGTCGAGCAGACAACACGACAACCCGTGCGGCACAAGATGCATCAGAGGCTTGTACCCGTCTGAACTTCGCCATCTACGATGAAGGCGGTTCACGCCTCAAGCAGATTAACCAAACGTCGGACAAGGCAGGCTTTGGACAGTGCGCCTTCCAACTCGAGGAAGGCACCTACCAACTGGTGGTTGTAGGTCATAGTGCCAATGGTAATCCTACGATGACAAACCTCACGAAGATACAGTTTACGAATACGACGGGCTATACCGACACCTTCCTTTGTTATGGCGAGGTGACCATCGGTGAAGAACAGGTGGAGTATGAGGTGTCGCTGGACCGTATTGTGGCTCTTTGTCGGTTTGTGGTGACTGATGACATCCCTGCGGAAGTCAAGAAGATGCGGTTCTACTATACTGGTGGTAGCGGGGCATTCAACGCAGTGACTGGTCTGGGCAGTGTTAACAGTAAGCAGACAGTGACGTATGATATTACGTCAGCGAATGAGAAGCAGTTTGATCTCTACACCTTCCTGCATGATCTGTCGGATAACATCGCCCTCACGGTGACGGCTTTGGATGCCAGTGGCAGTGAGCTCTACAGCCGCCAGTTTGACGTTCCGATGCAGCAGAACTACATCACGTGGCTCTCGGGTGCGTTCTTCAACGGTTCTGGCTCGTCGTCAACGACCATTACGGGCGTGACGGTGAATACTGACTGGGCTGGTGAGACCCACCTGACGTTCTAGTATTTGAGTGGAGGGTGGGAGGGATTTTTTAGTGAATAGTAAAAAGTGCGCTCGACCTATGGTCGCTTTGACCTCGGTCAAAGAATAGTGAATAGTGAAGAAAAAAAGGGTTTTTTCTTTGTATTTTGCTCGCTTATTCGTACCTCTGAGTTAAAATTCGAAGGTACTTTCGCTCGAAAATAAAAGAAAAAAAGGTTTTTTTCTTTGTATTTTGCTCGCTTATTCGTACCTTTGCAGCACTTGATTAATTATAAATTAATTATAAAATGAAAATAGCAGTCGCAGGAACCGGATATGTCGGTATGAGTATCGCCACATTGTTGGCGCAGAAGAACAACGTAACAGCTGTTGACGTGATACCTGAGAAGGTGGAGAAGATCAACAATAGAATCTCACCCATTCAGGACGAGTATATTGAGAAGTATTTGAAAGACTCCTCCATTCTTCCTTGTGTAGGGGAGGCTAATGCACAGGGGGGTAGTTCGCTTTATGCTACACTGGATGGAAAGGCAGCGTATAAGGATGCAGACTTTGTGGTGATTGCAGCTCCGACGAACTATGATCCACAGAAGAATTTCTTCGATACGCATCATATCGAGGATGTGATTGACCTCGTGTTAAGTGTGAATCCGGACGCTGTAATGGTGATTAAGAGTACCATCCCCGTGGGCTATTGCCGTTCATTGTATGTGAGGTATGCGCTGAAGTTCTTGACGGATCCGGATCTGAAGGGGAAGAAATTTAACTTGCTGTTCTCGCCGGAGTTCCTTCGTGAGAGCAAGGCACTGTATGATAACCTCTATCCCTCTCGTATCATCGTAGGATATCCTAAGATACTGCCTGCAGACAGAAACCGGAAGTGGGATGAGGAGAATGCTGCCATTACCGCTATAGGCAATCCGAAGGCGGAAGAGAATGCCAAGGCTTTTGCGGGTCTCCTCCTCGAAGGTGCCATCGGTCCAAGCAAGGATGCGCAGCCTACTTCATCCATCAACCTTCAGACATCATCCACCGACAAGGGAATTCCTTGTCTCCTCATGGGTATGACCGAGGCAGAGGCCGTGAAGCTGTTTGCCAATACCTATCTCGCCCTTCGTGTCAGCTACTTCAATGAACTTGACACATACGCTGAAGTGAAGGGACTCGACTCGCAGGCTATCATTTCTGGTGTAGGCCTTGATCCACGTATCGGTACACATTACAATAACCCAAGCTTTGGCTATGGTGGCTACTGTCTGCCCAAGGACACCAAGCAGTTGCTGGCCAACTATGCAGATGTGCCCCAGACCATGATGACAGCTATCGTGGAGAGTAACCGTACTCGTAAGGACTTTATTGCTGATGAGGTGCTACGCAAAGCAGGTTACTATACAGCTAACAGTGACTGGAGTCAGAGCGCTGAGAAAGATGTTACCATTGGTGTGTTCCGCCTCACTATGAAGAGCAACTCTGATAACTTCCGTCAGAGTGCTATCCAAGGTATTATGAAGCGTGTTAAGGCGAAAGGTGCGAATATCATTATCTATGAGCCTACACTGAAGGATGGCGAGACATTCTTCGGGTCGAAAATTGTGAACAATCTTGATGAGTTTAAGAAACAGAGTGATGCCATTATTGCCAACCGCTACGACGAGGCATTGGATGATGTGCAAGAGAAGGTATATACAAGAGACATTTTTAAGAGGGATTAAAATACTTTCAGTTGTAAGGCAACCAAATGTCGAACTGGAAAGAAAAGGATAAAAAAAACATTAACAAAATTTGGTAGTTTGGGGTATTTTATCTACCTTTGCAAAAGGTTTTAATATAAATAAGGAATCCATTACTATGAGAAATCCGTTTGATAAGATTTTAAATTGGTATTTTACCAAGAATTCACTACCATATTGGTGCATTTTTATTATTGATTGCGCGACGGTTGCGTTCAGCGGTTTACTGACTTATTCGATATTCCATCATGCCATTGACCTGTTGGAGAATTTCTTTCAGATCATCAATACCTTGATGATATTCGTGCTGCTGAGCATTCCGAGTTTCCGTCTTTTCCATACCTACTCGGGATTCATGCGCTATTCCAGTTTCGTGGATTTGATGCGCGTGGTGTATTGTAATTCGCTGACCTTGGTATTGGCATTGCTGGCAGAGTATGGGATGGAGTACCTGCCAACGAACTGGTTTGTGCATTTTAATACGACCAGTATCTGTCTGATTTACCTGATTACGACATTGTTGATGTGGGCTTTGCGCATCTTTGTGAAAACGCTGTACGATGTGGCTTTCTCGAATAAACGTGCTTTAAGGGTGCTTATCTTTGGTGCGATGTCTGGCGGTGTGGGACTGGCTAAGAACCTCAGGGCCCAGCGTCCCAGGAAATTCGTGGTGAAGGGTTTTATTTCGCACCAGAAGAATGTGAAGCATCAGGAGATCATGGGTGAGAAGGTGTATTCGGTAGATGAAGACTTGGCAGCGATTATCCGGAAAAACGATATTGAAGCTGTGATGATTTCGCCGCTTCGGGTGAAAGAGTTCCGTGAAAACCAGAAGTTACAGGATGCTATCATTGGAGCCGGTGCCAAGATTTTCATGACTCAAAGTGCTTTTGAGGTGGATTCTGAAACGCTGGATACTAATGATGAGGTCGATTATTCCAACATGCAGATGCGTGAGGTCAGCGTGGAAGAGCTGTTGCCTCGTCAGGAGATTCGTGTGGATATGAAATCGGTTGGTGAACTGTTGAAAGGCCGCTGTGTGCTGATTACGGGTAGTGCCGGCTCTATCGGTTCGGAGATTGTGCGTCAGGTGGCACGCTTTGAACCTTCACACATGGTGCTGATAGACCAGGCGGAGACGCCCCAACACGATATCCGCCTGATGATGGCGAGAGAGTTCCCGCAAATCCATGCAGAAACTTTGGTGACGAGTATCAGCAGAAAGACGAGGATGGATGAGATCTTTAAGAAATACCGTCCGGACTATGTGTTCCACGCTGCTGCCTATAAGCATGTGCCGATGATGGAGGATAACCCCTCGGAAGCGGTGCTGAACAATATCTATGGTACTAAGGTGATTGCCGACAGGGCCGTAAAATACGGCGTGAAGAAATTTGTGATGATTTCGACTGACAAGGCTGTGAACCCCACAAACGTGATGGGTTGCTCGAAGCGTATCTGTGAGATTTATGTGCAAGCACTCGACCAGGCCATCAAGGAGAAAAAGGTGCCTTGTGAAACCAGAACACAATTTGTGACCACACGCTTCGGTAATGTGCTGGGCTCTAACGGCTCCGTGATTCCGCTGTTTAGGGAACAGATCAAGAACGGTGGCCCGGTGACGGTGACCGACGAGAGAATCGTCCGCTTCTTTATGCTGATACCAGAGGCTTGTAAGCTGGTGCTGGAAGCTGGCACGAAGGGTAACGGCGGTGAGATATTCGTTTTCGACATGGGTAAGCCTGTGAGGATAGCTGACCTTGCCAAGCGTATGATTAAGTTGTCGGGTGCCAAGAATGTGGAAATCAAGTTTACGGGACTGAGACCTGGCGAGAAGCTCTACGAAGAGGTGCTGAACGAGTTGGAGGGTACGAAGCCTACTTTCCACGAGAAGATACGTATTGCGGAGGTGCGCGAGTATGACTACGCCCAGGTTAGTCAGGATATCGATGACCTTATCGAACTTTCCAAGCAATATGACGACATGGCTACCGTGAAGAAGATGAAGGAGATTGTGCCGGAATATAAGTCGAACAATTCTATTTACGAAAAACTTGATTCGGGTAACTAGGATTGCCTGCCCTTGAAGATGCGTTATTTTATCTGGTTCGGTTATGATGGCACACACTACCATGGATGGCAGATACAGCCTAACGGGGTGACAGTACAGAGCGAACTGGAGCGTTGCCTGAGCTTGTTGATGCGGGAGAAGGTGAGTGTGACAGGTGCCGGACGAACGGATGCAGGGGTTCACGCGCGCAGGATGGCAGCCCACTTCGATACCATGCAAGAGCTGGACGGTTCGATGCTGGTGAAGAAACTGAACGGTCTGTTGCAGGAGGACATCGCTGTATATAGCATCGAACGGGTGGCTGACGACTTACATGCCCGTTTCTCTGCGACCTCGCGCACGTACCATTATTATATCCACACGCATAAGTCACCCTTTCTGAACCAGTATTCGCTGGAGATTCATTACCAGTTAGACTATGCGCTGATGAATGAGGCGGGACGTGTGCTGACGGAGTATGAGGACTTCGGGGCCTTTTGTAAGGCAGGGTCGGACGTGAAGACGACATTGTGCAAGGTGACTCAGGCGCAATGGATACAGACCTCGCCAACGGAATGGTATTTCGAGATTATCGCCAACCGTTTTCTGAGAAACATGGTCAGGGCGGTGGTAGGAACTTTGGTAGAAGTGGGACGCGGACGTATGACGCTAGAGGAGTTCCGGCAGGTGATAGAAGGTAAGAAGCGCACACAAGCGGGAGAGTCGATGCCGGCGAAAGGACTCTTCCTTGAAGATATTAAATATTAAAGATTAAATTCGCTTCGCTCAGAATTATATATGGCTTGGCTAATTTTAGCATTTATGTCAGCAGCCCTGTTGGGATGCTATGATTCATTTAAGAAGCAGGCGCTGAAGGCGAATGCGGTGATTCCGGTGTTGTTCTTGAATACGCTGTTCTCGTCGTTGATATTCCTGCCGTTTATTGTGCTGAGCAGTACGACGGATATGCTGGACGGGAGTATTTTCTATGTCTCGGAAGGGGGCTGGGAGGCGCATCGCTATGTGTTGCTGAAGGCTCTTATCGTGCTGTCGAGCTGGGTGTTGGGCTATTTCGGTATGAAACACCTGCCGCTGACAATCGTAGGACCGATTAACGCAACACGTCCTGTAATGGTGCTGGTAGGTGCCTTGCTGGTGTTTGGCGAACGGCTGAACGGCTGGCAATGGGCGGGTGTGCTGCTGGCGGTACTCTCCTTCCTGATGCTCAGCAAGAGTGGTAAGAAGGAAGGAATAGACTTTAAACACGACCACTGGATATGGATGATTGTGGGGGCGTCCGCCTTGGGTGCCGTGAGTGGACTGTATGACAAGTACTTGATGGCTCCTGTGGAGAGTGGTGGTGTGGGATTGAACCGTATGCTGGTGCAGGCCTGGTATAACTTCTATCAATGTGGTATGATGCTGGCCATGCTGGTGTTTATCTGGTGGCCCCATCGGAAGGAGATAACCCCTTTCCATTGGCATTGGTCGATTATCGGGGTGAGCCTGTTTTTATCGACAGCAGACTTTATGTATTTCTATTCGCTGTCATTGCCTGATGCCATGATTTCCATTGTGTCGATGGTAAGAAGGGGAAGTGTGGTGGTCAGCTTCCTGTTTGGGGCTGTCTTCTTTCATGAGAAGAACCTCAAAGCCAAGGCTTTCGACCTGGCATTGGTGCTCTTAGGCATGATCTTCCTCTATATCGGAAGTGCGTAGGATGATACTGGTGGCACCAAGGGTGAAAAGGGTGCCGTCCTCGATGATGCGACGTTCGCGGGGTTGTAGTTCCACATCGCCTACGAACGTGCCAGTATTGCTGTTATTATCGATGAGGGTATAGCGCAGACCACCTCGTTTGTCATGGCTGACATTGACGGTACAATGGTTCAGATCGACGCTGGGGTCAACCGTCTCGAAGGTGCAGTTGGCGGGATTGCCTTTCTGATAACGTCCTATGACATTATCGCCCATGTGCAGGGGAAGGACTTGCTTGTAATGAAAAACATTCTCGATAACGATGAGACAACCGAGGGATGATGTCTGATGTCTGATGTCTGATGTCTGATGTCTGAGGGAAGAAGTGAGGGCATCTAACTCCTTGGACTCTTCCTTCTGGGTACTGCGTAGTTTGGATACTCCGATGCGGATGCCAAACTCCTTGCCACACTCGTTACATTTGAATACCAATGACTGACCAGTCTGGTATTTCGTTTCGTCGAACGTGATATAGCTGTCACACTTAGGGCATCTTACACGTTTCATGCTTAAACTTCTGTGGATTTATAAATCCAGGCATCAGCAAACTCCTCATTGCTGCTCAGCTTCCTCAGATGGCTATAGGCTTCCGACTCGCTGTCGTACTCGCCACAGGAGACACGGACCACATTCTTGTGAATTAACACCTTGGCATCCTCATAGCCTTGCTGGCGTAGCTTTTCGACATAGTTCTCTGCATTGCTGCGCTTCACCTGAGAGGCTACTACTATATAATAGGTGATAGTGGGAGCGGCTGGAATGATGGTCTCAACGGAATCTGTTGAAGTCTGAGCCTTATTGGCAACAGGTTCCACAACGGGTTCTGCAGGAATGGTATTGGTATCCTTTGGCATGAGCTTGTATAGGATGTTATTCTGTATCTGGCTCATGGCATTGTTTCCCAAATCGCTATTCACCACTGGTGTGCTCATCATGAAGAATGCTGCAATAGAAGCTGCGATGGCCACCGCATTACGAATCCATGACAAACGGATGCGGATGGCTGCTTCATGATCATCGTTCTCCTCGGTAAACTCCAACAGAGTGGGCTGTTCGGATGGAACAGACTCTTCAGGCTGGGAGAGAGAGACCTCTGTAGCAGCGGAAGAAACAGTTTGAAGGGTAGATACCTCTATCTTTTCTTCTTTGAGTTGTTTAATGGTATAGGCCCCCAAGCCATAAAGTTCAGGGGTCAACAAGCCTGCCTCACAAGGAGCAAACTCGTAGTTTCCATCGGCATTAACGGTCAGTGTGCCAAGGTCGGTGAGGGTATAGGAACCTTCCTCGCTGAGAATCTGCTTTAAATCGTTTACTTCTGCTGAAACGCGACGTAACGCTTCGGGGTAGCTGATGTCATACGCCTCGACATAAGACTGAACCAAGACGCTGTCATTCATACACAACTGGGGATTGAATCCCAAGGTGCGCAAGGGAGGCAGGTACGAATGGTCTGCTGCATCGTAGCGGGCAGGAATGTAATGCGTCATAAATCCCCCAAAATCAGGGACTATCACACATTCGTTCGTCAAAAGTAATATCTCAATATGTCTATTAAGTTCAATCATCGGGTGCAAAATTACATTTTTTTTATGAAACAAACAAGTTAAAGTCGAAATAAATTTTGTACCTTTGCAGAAAATAAAATATAGAAAACATAATCATGGAATTCAAAAAAACGCAAGTTGAAGGAGTGTATATCATTGAACCACGGGTGTTTAACGATGCTAGAGGGTATTTTCTTGAAGCTTGGAAGAAAGAAGAATTCGAACAACACATTGGTCCGGTGGAGTTTATACAGGACAACGAGTCGAAATCGAGCTATGGCGTGCTCCGTGGTTTGCACTATCAGAAAGGCGACTTTTCACAGGCTAAGCTGGTACGCGTCATCAAAGGCAGGGTACTGGATGTGGCAGTAGATATCCGTCCGTCGAGTCCTACGTTTGGTCAGCATGTGATGACGGAACTTAGCGAAGAGAACAAACGCCAGTTCTTTATCCCCCGAGGATTTGCCCATGGCTTCCTGGTGTTAAGCGAAGAAGCTATCTTTACTTATAAAGTAGATAATGTATATGCCCCTCAGGCTGAGGCAGGCATCCGATGGGACGATCCCGACCTGGGCATCGAGTGGCCTATCGACCCCAAGGAGGTGCTGACTTCGGAAAAGGACTTGAAGCAACCTCGTTTCAAAGATATATTCTAATATGTATTAACATGCGTGTTACGTTAGTACAGACTGATATAGTGTGGGGAGCCCCCGAACGGAATATGCGGGAGGCAGAACTGCTGATGAGCAAGGAGCCGGGAAGTGACTTGTATGTGCTGCCCGAGATGTGGAGCACAGGATTTGCCACTCAGCCGGAAGGACTGGCCCATGAAGTGGGAGAGAACGAAGCGCTAAACTGGATGGAAAGACAGGCAAAAGCTGTCCATTGTGCTATCTGCGGCAGTCTGGCCGTACACACAGAGGACGGGAGTTACCGTAATCGCCATTTTTTCTGTGACGGACGCACGGGAAAGACGTGGTACTATGACAAACACCATTTGTTTACTTACGGACACGAACATACGTATTATACGGCAGGACAGGAGCCTTGTATCGTCAGCTATGAAGGATTCCGTTTTTTGCTGCTGACATGCTACGACCTTCGTTTTCCCTGCTGGAGCCGTTATGCCACAGGGAAAGAGTATGATGTGATTGTCGTGGTGGCCAACTGGCCTGAGTCACGACAGAATGCCTGGCAGGTGCTGACGCGTGCACGGGCTATCGAGAACCAGGCTTATCTTGTAGGATGTAACAGGGTGGGAGACGATTCGTACAACCACTATGCAGGAGCTAGTGTGGTGGTGGATAGTATCGGGCATACCCTCGGACAATGTAGAAAGCATGTGCCACAGACCTTGACGGTCTCTCTGGACAAGGCGGAATTGGAGCGTAGGAGGACCAAATTCCGCGTATTGGACGACAGAGACCAATAATTTCTTAAAAATTACTTAAAAACTATGGTTTATTGACGGCTTTTTCGTAACTTTGCAGAGTTTAAGAAAACAGTAAAAACGCGTCAGCGGGCCTGAAAAGTGCCTTAAACGCGAAATGGAGGTAAGATGTAAGAGGTAAGATGTAAGTAATCGACGAAGTTGCTTTGTACCTTTAGGTCAAAGAAGTAAGAGGTAAGATGTAAGAGGTAAGAGTGAAAAAATAAAAATTATATAAAATAAAAATGGATCAAACTTTTGACAACGACAGAATTGTAAAAATCAACATTGAGGAGGAAATGAAGTCCTCGTACATCGACTATTCGATGTCGGTTATCGTGGCTCGTGCCCTCCCTGATGTCCGTGATGGATTTAAACCTGTTCATCGCCGTATCCTTTATGGTATGATGGGTATTAACAATGTTTCCACACAACCTTATAAAAAATGTGCGCGCGTGGTAGGTGAGGTGCTCGGTAAATACCACCCCCACGGTGATAGCTCGGTATATGGTGCCCTGGTACGTATGGCTCAGGAGTGGAACATGCGTTACACGTTGGTGGACGGACAAGGTAACTTCGGATCGGTAGATGGTGACTCACCAGCTGCCATGCGTTACACAGAGTGCCGTCTCTCGAAGATGGGTGAGCACATCATGGACGACCTGGAAAAGGATACTGTCGATATGGTGAACAACTTCGACGACTCGCTGGTGGAGCCCAGCGTGATGCCTACCAAGATTCCCAACCTGTTAGTGAATGGCGGTAACGGTATTGCCGTGGGTATGGCAACAAACATGCCTACCCATAACCTGGCAGAGGTAATTGACGGCTGCTGCGCCTATATCGACAACCCTGACATCGATACCGATGGACTGATGCAATATATCCCTGGTCCGGACTTCCCCACAGGAGCCTATATCTACGGACTGGCTGGTGTGCGCGATGCCTATGAGACTGGTCGCGGACGTATCGTGATGCGTGCCAAGGCTGAGATTGAGACTACCGAGACCCACGACAAGATTGTGGTGACCGAGATACCTTATGGCGTGAACAAGGCAGACTTGGTGAAGTATATTGCCGACCTGGCCAACGAGCATAAGATAGAAGGTGTAGCCAATGTGAACGATGAGTCTGGTCGTCAGGGTATGCGTATCGTGGTGGATTGCAAGCGCGATGCCAATGCCAATGTGCTGCTTAACAAGCTCTTTAAGATGACAGCTCTACAGAGCTCATTCTCAGTAAATAACATTGCATTGGTAAAGGGACGTCCCCGTCTGCTTTCTCTCAAAGAGTGTGTCAAGTACTTCGTAGAGCACCGTCATGATGTGACCATCCGTCGCACCAAGTACGACCTGAAGAAAGCACAGGAGCGTGCCCATATCCTCGAGGGTTTGATTATTGCTGTGAACAACATCGACGAGGTGGTTCACATTATTAGAAATAGTAAGACTCCCAGCGATGCCCAGCGTAATCTGGAAACTCGTTTTAATCTGGACGAGCTGCAGTCGAAGGCTATCGTTGATATGCGCCTGAGCCAGTTGACCGGTCTGCGTGTTGACCAGCTGCACCAGGAGTATGACGATCTGATGAAGCTGATTGCTGACTTGCAGGAGATTCTTGACAATCCTGAGCGTTGTAAGGAGGTGATGAAGCAGGAACTGCAGGAGGTGAAGGAGAAATATGGTGACGAGCGTCGTACCGAGATTATTCCCTTCGACCATGAGTTCAATGCAGAGGACTTCTATCCCGATGACCCCGTGGTTATCACCATTTCACACATGGGTTATATCAAGCGTACTCATTTGGGCGAGTTCCACGAGCAAGGACGTGGTGGAGTGGGAGCCAAGGCTGCCCGCCATCGTGATAACGACTTTGCTGAATATATCTATCCTGCCACGATGCATAACACGCTGCTGTTCTTCACCCAGAAGGGACGCTGCTACTGGCAGAAGTGTTACGAGATTCCCGAGGGCGACAAGAACTCGAAGGGCCGTGCTATTCAGAACATGCTGAACATCGAGCCTGATGATGCCATTAATGCTGTGCTGCGTGTGAAGAACTTCAACGACGATGAATTCCTGCAGAGTCATTACGTGATGTTTGCCACCAAGCAGGGTATCATCAAGAAGACTCGCCTCGATGCATATAAGAACGTACGTGCTGCTGGTGTCCGTGCCATCAACATCAACGAGGGCGACGAGGTGGTAGGTGTTCGTCTGACCAATGGACGTAACGAGATACTGCTGGCTAACCGCAATGGTCGTGCCGTCCGCTTCAACGAAGACCAGGTACGTACGATGGGCCGCGTTTCTACCGGTGTCATCGGTATGCGTCTGGATGGTGACGATGACGAGGTAGTAGGTATGGTATGTGTCAACGACCCCTCTGTCGAGACCATCATGGTGGTATCAGAGAACGGCTATGGCAAGCGCTCTGAGATAGAAGACTATCGCAAGACCAACCGTGGTACCAAGGGTGTGAAGACGCTGAACATCACTGAGAAGACGGGTCGTCTGGTTGCTATCAAGGTGGTGACCGACGAGAACGACCTGATGATTATCAACAAGTCGGGCATCCTTATCCGTCTGAAGATGGCTGATGTTCGTGTGATGGGTCGTGCTACGCAAGGCGTTCGCCTCATTAACCTCACCAAGAAGAACGACACCATTGCCTCGGTATGTAAGGTGACGAGCAGCCAGGAAGAGGATGTCGAGGAGGCAGAGCTTGTCGATGAGGAGCTGAACGATTCAGCTATCGATACCCCGCAGGTTGATGCCCCTGAGCGTGATGATAATACAGAGAATAATGAATAAAACGTTTAACCAATAAATGAAAATCGTATGAAAAAAGTAATTGTGATGGCAATCGCACTCATGGCAAGCACCATGACTTTTGCCGCTAAGAGTGAAGCTATCAAGACTATCATCAAGTCAAAAGATTATGCTGAAGCTGTTCAGCTGGTAAAGCAGCATCTGAACGAACTCGCTGACAATGCTGAGAAGGCAGAGGCTTATAACCACCTGTTCGAGCTGGCTATGAATAAGGTGAGCAATGAGACTGGTACCATTACCGAGAACCAGATGGCTGCACAGATGGGTACTGGTAAGGTGAAAGCTTACGATACCTTGGGACTGGCCAACGCTATCTGTGATGCTATCGAGAATGTCATCGAGTGTAATAAGTACGACCAGATGCCTAATGCAAAGGGTAAGGTAAAGCCCCAATTCGAGAAGAACATCGCTCGTGTGTGGGCCGTACGCAGCCACTTGGTAAACATTGGACAGGAAGAGGCCCGTAAGAGTAATAGTGCTGCCGTGCTGAAGTACTGGGGTATGTTCACAGACTCAGCTGCTGATCCTACCTTTGCCGCTATGGACAAGACTTCTGAGAAGGAATATGCCGGACAGGTTGCTTTCTTCGCAGGTCGTTATGCCTACGATGCCAAGGATATGGCTCGTGCCAACAAGTATTTCGAGATTGCCAAGAAGGATCCCACCCAGAAGGCTGATGCAGAGAACTTCCAGCTGTATGCCATGCGTTCTAACCTGAAGAACCATGCTGACTCACTGGCTTTCGTTGACCAGCTGAAGCAGATGTATGCCAATGAGCCTGAGAACGAGGTCATCGTGGATGCTATCAACGGTATGTATGAGGGTCTTGACAAGAAGGCCCAGAACGAGTTCCTTGACCAGCACTTAGCTAAGTTCCCCAACTCTTTCACTGCACTGGCTAACAAGGGTCTGATGGCTGTGAATGCCAATAATGCTGAAGAGGGTGCCAAGTGGCTGCGTAAGGCTGCTGCCGCTAAGCCCGACAATGCTGTTGTTTACACCTATCTTGGTGCTTGTCTGAGTGTACAGGCTGCCAATGAGAACGACACCGCGAAGAGCAAGGACCTCTACAAGCAGGCTATCGAGGCTTTTGACAAGGCTAAAGAGCTGGATCCCAACAAGCAGATGGCAAACTGGGGTTACAACCGTTACCAGGCTTACTACGGTCTCTATGGTGCAGACGATCCTAAGACCAAGGCTGCAGAGGCAGACAGCAAGTAAGCTATTCTGACAGTAAGTGAGTAAAGTAGAATTGGCGGGTGCGCACGAAATAAAGTGTGACACCCGCTAAATTTATGATGGCGACTGTCCAGAAGGCAAAGGAATAGCTGATGAGCTCTGCCAGGACACCACCAATAAGTATGCCAAGTCCCATACCTAAATCCCACGATACGAGGATGGTGGAGTTGGCTGTGCCACGCTCGTTATGGCGGGCTACGGAAATCATCATGTTCTGGAAGGCAGGCCAGAGGTGACCATTGCCCAAACCGATAAGAAGGGCGGAGCCATAGTAGCCTATGGAAGTGAAAAGTGAAAAGTGAAAAGTGAAAAATTTGCTACCGCCTATTGTAGGCATCAAAATAAATAAGGTGTAGCCAATGAGGGAGATGACCATACCCTCTGCGGCATTCTGGGTGAGCTTGCCTTCACGAAGAGCTTTGCCTCCCTGAAGACGGGAGAGGATGAGTCCGATGGAGCAGAGCATGAACCAGGCACCGGTACCTCCCGTCATGTGGAGCACCTGTTTGCCATAGATGGCGAGATAGTTGCTGAGTACGCCAAAACAGAAACCGAAGAATACCATGTTAACGCCTATCAACCAACCGCTCTTCAGGAAGAAACGGTCGAGGGAAATTGAGGGCGGATGGCTGAGGGCTGAGGGATAATTGGTGATGTTTGATGGATGATGTTTGATGGATGAGGGCTGAGGTTTATGGAGGGTGATGGTGGAATCGACCAACAGACCGAAGGTGGCTATGGCAAAGGCTAGCCAGAAGAGCAGTTGGAAGTTGTGCGTCTCGCTATAGACGAAGATGGCGAAGGTGGGTGAGATGGCCATGGCCAGGTTGTTGCTCAACCCGTAATAGCCTATTCCCTCGTTGCGACGGGAGGAAGGCAGTACGTCGATGGCTACCGTGGAATTGGCTACGGTGACGGCACCAAAGGGACCTCCGTGAAGTGTGCGAACAATGGTGAACAGGAGTAGGGAGGAGGCTGCGAGATAGCCTGCAAAGAAGATGGCAAAGGCTGAAAAGGAGATGAGTAGAACGGTCTTCCGAGGAAAGGAATCAACTATAAATCCGCTGAAGGGACGGAACAGGAGGGCCAGAATGGTATAGCCCGACAGAACGAGACCTATCACGTCCTTGGTAGCCCCAAATGTCTCGTAGAGGTATAAAGGCAAGAGGGGTGTGAGTAAATAAAAGGCGAAGAACAGCGCGAAATTGGCTGTCATCACCTTAATATAGTTACGATTCCAAAGGCGGTCCATCTAGAATTGCCGGAGGGCAGAGATCAGTTCGTTGTTCTCGGAATTGCTGCCAACGGTGATACGCAGACAGTTATGGCATAGCTGAACACGGGTGCGGTTGCGCACGATGACGCCCTGGTTGACGAGATAGTCGTAACAGCGCTGAGCATCCTTTACTCGGGTGAGGAAGAAGTTGGCATCGGTAGGGAACACTTCTTCTACAAAAGGCAACTCCTGGACAGCTTGTATCAGGCGGCTGCGCTCGTCTAACAGGATGCGTACCCATTTGTCCACCTCAAAGGGATCCTTGAGTGCAGACAATGCCTGAGCCTGCGTCAGTTGGTTGACATTATAGGGATATTTCACCTTATTATAAATATTAATAATGTCGCTGGAGGCAAAAGCCATACCCAGACGGATGGCTGCTGAGCCCCATGCCTTCGACATGGTTTGCAGAATGATGAGGTTAGGGTGGTTCACCAGTTCCTGACGCATGGACAACTGTTGTGCAAAATCGATATATGCCTCGTCGATGATGACAATGCCTTCGAACTGGTTGATGACCTTCAGCATCTCGTCACGATTTAGCGAGTTGCCCGTAGGGTTGTTGGGTGAGCATAGCCAGATAATCTTGGTGTTAGCATCGCAGGCTGCCAGCAACTTATCTGCAGAGAACTGGAAATGGTCGTCAAGGAGGACGGTACGGTACTCAACAGCATTGATGTCAGCACATACCTTGTACATGCCATACGTCGGAGCGATGGCTACCACGTTGTCAACATCTGGATTGCAGAATACCCGATAGGCAATGTCGATAGCCTCGTCGGAACCATTGCCCAGGAAAATCATATTCTCAGGAACACCCTTCACTTTCTTCAGTACACTTTTCAATTCGCGCTGCAGGGGATCGGGATAACGGTTATACGGGGTGTTGTATGGATTCTCGTTGGCATCCAGGAACACACGGGCCTCCTTGCCGGAATATTCATCACGGGCAGAGGAGTAGGGAGCTAACTCCCAAATATTCTTTCTGACTAATTGCTGTAAACTAAACATTTCTCATTTCTCATTGGCTATTGAGCGTATTCTTACGCTCATTGCATTCTTATGTGCATCCAGCTGTTCTGCTTCTGCCATCAGCTCTACGGCACGTCCGATGTGACGGATGCCTTCAGCTGTCAGATGCTGGAAAGTTATCTTACGACAGTAGGAGTCGAGGTTCACGCCATTGTAGGCGGTGGCATAGCCGTGGGTAGGCAACGTGTGGTTGGTACCGCTGGCATAGTCGCCGGCACTCTCACAGGCATAAGGACCAAGGAATACACTTCCTGCATTGATGACGCGCTCGGCCATCTGCTCGTAGTCGTTCACCTGCAGAATCAGATGTTCAGGGGCATAGGCGTTGGAGAGGGAGATCATCTCATCGGAAGAGCTCACCAGCACATAGCAGCTGTTCTCCAGTGCTTTGGCAGCCATCTCCTTACGGGACAGCTGTTGCAGTTGGCGATTGACCTCTGTTTGTACCTCGTTAAGCTTCTCCTCGCTGGTGGTGATGAAAAGCACTTGTGAGTCGATGCCATGCTCAGCCTGAGACAACAAGTCTGCAGCCACAAACTCGGCATTCGCCGTCTCATCAGCCAGCACACACACTTCAGAAGGACCTGCCGGCATGTCGATAGCCACCTCGTCCAGACTCACCTGTTGCTTGGCAGCCATCACATACTGATTGCCAGGACCAAAAATCTTGAAAACCTTGGGCACGCTCTCCGTACCATAAGCCATAGCACCAATGGCCTGTACACCACCGGCTTTGAAAATCTTGCTGACACCTGCGATACGGGCAGCCACCAGAATGGCAGGATTCACCTTGCCTTCCTTGTTGGGAGGCGTACAGAGCACTATTTCACGGCAACCTGCTATCTTGGCAGGAGTGGCCAGCATAAGAACTGTAGAGAACAGGGGTGCCGTGCCTCCAGGAATATAAAGACCTACCTTTTCGATGGCTACGCTCTTCTGCCAGCACACCACTCCTTCCTGGGTCTTCACTTTCTGACCGACAAACCGCTGGGAGATGTGGAACACCTTGATATTATGATGAGCAAGGATGATAGCATCGCGCAACTCGTTGCTTACCAGTTTCTCTGCCTCGTCCATCTCTTCTTCGGTGACAGCCAGATTGTTCAGCGTAGCCTGGTCGAATTTCTGTTCATACTCCTTGACGGCCTCGTCGCCACGTACCTTGACATCTGCCAATACCTTGGAAACGGTATCGTTCAGTTTGGTCAGGTCTAGGCGAGGACGAGCTATAATTTCAGCCCATAGTTCTCTTACTTCTTTGACCTAAAGGTACAAAGCGACTTCGTCGATTACTTACTTCTTTGACCTAAAGGTACAAAGCGACTTCGTCGATTACTTACCTCTTACTTCTTACCTCTTACTTCTTACCTCTTAAAGTATCATTTTTTCAATGGGGGTCACCAGAATACCCTGGGCACCCATCTCCTTCAGTTTACCGATGATTTCCCAGAAACGCTTCTGATCCAACACCGTGTGTACAGAGCACCAGTCGTCATCGGCCAGAGGGATGATGGTGGGACTTTTCAGACCTGGCAGTACGTTGATAATTTCCTGCAGACGAGCTTTTGGCGCATTCATGCGTACATATTTCTTATCTTCGGCATCCTTGACAGCCTTGAAACGGAACAACATCTCGTCCAGGGTGGCCCGCTTGCTCGTAGAAAGATTTTTGTTACCGATGAGCAGGGCCTCGCTCTGCATCACCACCTCCACCTCGCGTAGGTTGTTGCTGACAAGCGTTGAACCGGAAGACACGATGTCGAAGATACCATCTGCCAGACCAATGCCCGGACTGATTTCCACAGAACCGGTAATGACATGAATCTCGCAGTCGATATGGTTCTCGTTCATATAGTTACGCAAGATGTTGGGGTAGGATGTGGCAATCTTCTTGCCATTAAACCAGTTGACTCCGCGATAGTCTATCTCCTTGGGAATGGCCAATGACAAGCGACACTTAGAAAACCCGAGGCGCGAGATGACATCAGCATCCTCGCCACGCTCAATGAACTCGTTTTCACCTACCACACCGATGTCAGCCACTCCGGAAGCTACCGACTGGGGAATATCGTCGTCGCGCAGGTAAAGCACTTCCAAGGGGAAATTACTGCTTTGAACCAACAGCGTACGCTTGGAGGCACTCACCTTGATGTCTGCTTCAGCAAGCAGATTCATGGTGTCGTCGAACAGACGACCTTTGGATTGTACAGCTATTCTTAACATATTTTTTATGATTTCTTTTCTCCTAATTTAGATTTGTGCGTGCAAAGTTACAAAAATATTTTTTATTTTAGTACCTTTGCAGCGTGAAATTGCATGCAACACTCATATTTGTATTGATTCTCCTCTGTTCGTGTGGACAGAAAAAACAAGACACCGTAGTTACTCCGTGGGGAGAGATTACGGATACGATACCTACGGACGACAGTTTCGACCTGGACGAGATACAACGCAACGGAGAGCTGATAGCCCTCACACTGACGGGTCCAGAGACTTATTATGACTATCGAGGACGCCATCTGGGTGCACAATACCTGCTGGCACAGAAATTTGCTGACAAACTGGGCGTGAGCCTGCGCATGGAGGTCTGTAGAGACTCCGCAGAGATGTTGCAACGACTGGAAGATGGTGAAGCAGACCTCATCTGCTATCCCATGACCCAGAAAGGGTTGGGCTGGCTGATTGGCGACGACAAGGAGGACCTGGAGGAAGAGTTGAAAGCGTGGTATAAGCCGGGGATGCTGGCTGAGATTAAAAAGGAAGAGGAATTCCTGTTGTCTAACCGTGCCGTGCACCGCAGGGTATTTGCTCCGATGTTGAACAGGGCAGGGGGTGTCATCTCCCATTACGACGGATTCTTCCAGCGTTATGCCGCCACCATCCGATGGGACTGGCGACTGCTGGCTGCCCAATGTTATCAGGAGTCCACCTTCGACCCCAAGGCTCGCTCATGGGCTGGTGCTTGTGGACTGATGCAGATCATGCCAGGGACTGCTGACCATCTGGGACTCTCACGTGCCAACATCTACGATCCAGAGCAGAACATTGCTGCTGCCGTGCGCTATATTGCTGAATTGGAGCGTAGCTTCTCTGATATCCGTGAACATTCGGAGCGCATAAAATTCGTGCTTGCCGCTTATAATGGTGGTCATTTCCACATTCGCGACGCAATGGCCTTGGCTCTTAAGAATGGGCGCAATGCCAACCGCTGGCATGAGGTGGAGCCCTTCGTCTTAGGGCTCTCTCAACCTCAGTATTACAACGACCCCGTTGTCAAGAACGGTTATATGCGAGGTTCTGAGACGGTAGATTATGTTCGTAAAATCCACGAGCGTTGGAACAACTATCGTGGGGTGAAGACTGTACGTTCTTTCTCCGGACCACAAGGTGTTCCACAGAAAGCGAAGCGTGAACGAAAAAAGAAATACCAGATTAGCGAGTAATCATCTCAATATAAATGTTACCCTATTTTTATTTCCTGCCAAACAGGTGTCTATAGCTTTTCATGAGTTTGCGCACCAGCAGGAAAGCATCAATGGCGGTGATGCTGTTGGTGATAAGGTTGGCTATCAGCTCTCCCTTACTGTCTGACTTCTGGGGAGCCGTCAGTCCGTGCCATAGGGTGCCTATGCGCTCGCTGTCCTTCTGGATGTCAGCCAGCAGGGCGTCCTTGCGCTGCTGGATGTCGTCAAGTGTGTTAAAGACGGTTTTTTCCATAGAGTCTGTTAATTAAATAGGGTGTCAGTAAGGAATCGGACGAGCGGACGCTCAATCCAGGGCTTGCGATAGATGCACACAAGAAGGAACAGAACCAAGAATGCAAGGGATATCAGGAAGAAGGCCCAGCCTGTGCCTATCAATGGGGTGAGCCAATAGACTACGGCAAAAGAGAGATAGAACAAGACGGCTATACCCAAGAAGACCAATACAATGGTTAGGGTCAAGGCTGTCACCAGGCGTACTATCTTGTCGATTACATCGAGCTTCAGATATTCCTTCTGAAGCCCAATGTAGTCTTTCAGCACCTCAATGAGTTGTGCGATGGATTCTACGTTCTTGTCGCTGGAGAACATAACAACTTGTATTAAACTTCAGGAGCTGCGTCGGCAATGTCGTCAACAAGATCGCTCACTTCCTTGCGGCTGAGCTTGATGTTGTGCTTCTTCATGAAGTCGTCAACAGCATCCGTAATCTTTGTACGAGTGTCCTCACCCTTCTCGGGGGCCAAAAGGAGTCCAAGAACTGCTCCGGCGAGAGCTCCACCGAAGAATGCGCCTAAATAACCTAAACTTTTCATAATTGTATTTTTTTAGAGTTAAACATTTTTTCTCAACGCAAAAATACAAAAAGTTTTTGAATAATCGCATAAAAAGTGTGATTTTTTTGTTAAAAGAGCTTGTTTTTCCTTATTTAACAAACTTTATGTGCTCTTTTAGCACGATTTTGCCCGATTATTTGTAATTTCGCACGTGATTTTAGAAGAACAACAATTTTTTAATAAAAAGAAAATGAAAAAGTACACTTTATTCTGCGCAGCATTGTGCGCTGCGTTGGTTTTCACAAGTTGTAAGTCAAGCGAAAGCGCCTATAAGCAAGCTTACCTGAAGGCAAAACAGCAGGAAGAGACTCAACAGCAGCAGGTCCCTGCCGCTCAGGAGACTAATGTCGTTACTCCTATGGTTGAGCGTCCCGTTAACAACACCCAGGTGGTTGACAACGCAGATAACATTGCCGTTCGTCAGGAGCAGGTTACTGTAGTAAGTGGTGCAGGTCTGAAGAATTTCAGCGTGGTAGTGGGATCTTTCTCTCTGAAAGCCAATGCTGAGGGTTTGCAGCAGACGCTGAGGAGCGAGGGATATGATGCTCAGATTGTGATGAACAACAACGTAACGCCTGCTATGTATCGTGTGGTTGCCACCACATTCGATTCAAAGGTTGATGCTGCTGCCAGCCGTAACGGACTACAGAGCAAATATCCTGGTGCATGGCTGCTCTATGCTAAATAAGCAGTGGCCAGAATCCTATCAATAGACTACGGTAAGAAGCGTACAGGATTAGCAGTTACCGACCCCTTGCAGATTATTGCCAGCGGGTTGGCAACTGTTTCTACATGTGAGTTGTTCGATTTCCTCAAGCAGTATGTGACGACGGAACAGGTTGAACGGATTGTGATTGGAGAACCTAAACAACCCAATGGACAGCCTAGTGAGAATCTACAGCGCGTGCAGCAGTTTGTGAGCAGATGGCAAAAGGCCATGCCACATATACCTATTGTATTTTATGACGAGCGCTTCACATCCGTATTGGCCCATCAAGCTATGCTGGAAGGAGGACTGAAGAAGAAAGCACGCCAGGACAAGGCCTTGGTGGACGAGATTAGTGCTACGATTATCTTGCAGGACTATATGCGGTCGCGTAGCCATCTGAATATTTAATAACTTGTAAATTGACAAACAGTAAATGGTATTACCTATTTATATATATGGGCAACCGGTATTGAGAAAAATAGCTGAGGACATCCCTACAGACTATCCCGAATTGAATGCTTTCTTAAAAGACATGTGGGATACGCTGGCTGAAAGTGAAGGTATCGGACTGGCTGCTCCACAGGTGGGAAAAGCCATCCGCGTGGTGGTTATCGACCTGGATGTGCTGAGTGACGATATGCCTGAATATAAAGGCTTCAGACACGCCTATATCAACCCACACATCATTGAATATGACGACACGGAAACCAGTTCTTCCGAAGAAGGATGTCTGTCGTTGCCTGCCATCCATGAGAAGGTGGTGCGTCCTACGCGCATTCATGTGAAATGGCTGGATGAACAGATGCAGGAACATGACGAGTGGGTGACGGGCTACCTGGCTCGTGTCATGCAGCATGAGTTCGACCATCTGGACGGAAAAATGTTTGTGGACCGTGTGTCTCCCCTTCGCAAGCAGCTGATTCAAAGTAAGTTGAAAGCCTTATTGCAGGGACGTTATCGTTGTGGATACCGTACCAAGGCAGCAAGAAGATAACCTTCAAGATAACGGATGCTCAGAAAGTTCATTTTCCTCTTATTGTTTGTACCCATGGCTGGCTGGGCTCAGTTTAATACAGACAGGCTGGTGATGATAGGACGTTCAGCGCTCTATTATGAGGATTATGTTCTTTCCATCCAATATTTCAATCAGGCTATTTCTGCCAAGCCATATCTCTTCGAGCCTTGGTACTACCGGGCAGTGGCCAAGTATTATCTGGACGATTATGTAGGTGCGGAAGGTGACTGTACAGAGGCTATCACCCGGAATCCTTATGTGGTGGGAATCTACGAACTTCGTGGCTTGTGTAGGATTCAGCAGAAGAACTTTACGGACGCTATTGCCGACTACAACCAGGCATTGCGCTATGACCCAGAGAGCATGAACCTATGGCATAACCGTACGTTGTGCAGGATTGAGCAGAAGGATTATGAACATGCGATGAATGATCTGGACACCATGGCTGTGCGATGGAGCAAAAATGCCAAGGTATATGCCATGAAAGCGCAGGTGCTTCTGTTGCAGAAAGACACCACTCAGTCGATTGTTGCCTTGGAAAAGAGTCTGGAACTGGATGCCTATAACGGATATACATGGGCTCAGCGTTCCATGATTAGCCTGTCAAGAAATGAATGGAAGGAGAGTGAGGAGTTTCTGAACAAAGCCATTCACTTGTTGCCCAAAGATGCGGGGTTGTACATCAACCGTGCTTTGGCACGCTTTAACCAAAACAATCTTAGAGGGGCTATGGCTGACTATGACCTTGCCTTAGACTTCGAACCTAATAATTTCCTTGGACACTATAACCGTGGACTGCTACGTGCACAGGTGGGTGATGATAATAGGGCTATTACGGATTTTGATTTTGTTTTAAGACTTGAACCGGACAATCTTATGGCGCTGTATAACAGGGCATTACTACTTGAGAATACGGGAAATCCAAGGGCAGCCATCAGGGACTATTCCAAGGTGATAGAACAGTATCCGAACTTCTGGACCGGACTACAACAACGTGCATCATGCTATAGGAAACTGGGCATGACGAAACAGGCAGAGATGGATGAATTCCGTATTCTGAAAGCACAAATTGACAAGCGCTTTGGCAAGCAGCCCAGGCTTTCGAAGAAACAGATGCGTAAGCGTAGTGATGAGGATATCGAGAAATATAACCAGCTGGCTGTTGCTGACGAGGAGGAGATGCATAACGAATACCAGACAGACTATCGTGGCAGGGTACAGAATCGAAAGGTGGGTATGGACTACATGCCTATGTACATACTTTCTACTGAAAATTACCAGAGCGCTGTGAAGCACTATGTAGCCTACGACCGCTTTGTAGATCAGTTGAACAGCACGATGAAGGGAAGCAGAAAGTTGTATGTCATCTGCAACCAGACCACTTTGAGCGAAACGGGTACGAGAAGATATTTCGCACGACTGGACAGTCTCTCCACAATGATTGACAAGTCGAAGAATACGCAGGAAGCCCTGAACTTACTGTTGCAAAGGGCCATAGCCTATAGTGTCATTCAGAATTTCGAGAGTGCTATAGAAGACCTCTCCACCTACCTGCAGGAATATCCTCATTCGGTGGTGGCCTATTGGCAGCGAGCAGTCTGCCAGTCACGATTGAATGATTTCTACGCCTCGCAGGGTACTGATATCCAACTGAAGACAGCTAATGTATTGTCAGACCTGACAGCTGCCATCAAGATGGACGAGAGTGCCTACCTATATTATAATAGAGGTAATGTTTATGTGAAACGTCATGACTATGCCCATGCCATCGAGGACTATACCAAGGCCATCAGTCTGGATGGCAATTTAGCAGAGGCTTACTATAACAGAGGCTTGGCATATATAGCCAACAAGCAACACACAGAGGGCATTAACGACCTCAGTAAGGCGGGTGAGCTGGGCCTCTATACAGCTTATAGTATTATAAAAAGGCAACGGAAGTAATCCAATAAAAAGATGTGAAACTAAAAACAAATAAAATATGTCGCTGATTATTGTATCTATGCTGATTATAGCCTATGTGCTGATTGCCACAGGACATCTGACGGGTGTTAACAAGGCAGCTATCGCCATGTTTCTGGGCACCGTAGGCTGGGTAGTATATGTTTGCTGGGGTTCAGACTTCGTGATGGACCAGCATCCTAACGAATATACGGAGTGGCTGGGGGGGAGTCTGGCTACTAGTGAGTCGGTGAAATATTTTATTGAGGACCATGTGTTCTTGAAATACGTGGGGAAGGCTGCTGCCATCATACTGTTTTTGTTAGCTACGATGTCTATTGTAGAACTGCTGAACAACAATGGCTGCTTCGACTTCATCACGGAATGGATACGCACCCGTAACTCCAAACGGCTGTTATGGACGATCACGCTGGCAACATTTATCCTTTCTGCCAACCTGAACACCTTGACCACCACAACGATGATGCTGGTCATTATGCGTAATATCCTGCAAAACTCCAGACAGCGAATGTATGTAGGCTCAGCAATCGTACTGGCAGCTAACAGTGGTGGCTGTTTTACGGTGATTGGTGATCCTACAGGACTCATCCTTTGGGGCGATGGTGCGGTAACAGCCAGTCATTTTTCTGCCTATCTAGCGCTTCCAGCTATTTTGGCATGGGTTGTTCCTACCATTCTGATCAACAGAGAACTACCAGACCGCTTGGATACGGCATGGAGTCCGTCACCTTATCGTGGCGACGACACGCGTTTGAACCGATGGCAACGTGTCGTGATGCTCATTGTTGGTATAGGCGGCTTGTGGTTTATCCCTACGTTCCATAACATCACCAAACTGGCTCCATTCCTAGGAGCATTGTGTGTTCTCAGCGTGTTGTGGGTTGTTAATGAGGCATTTAACCACAAGTTGATAGCTTCTGACCAGACCACACAACGCCGCATACCAATATCCCTGCAATATGGCGTGCTACAACAGTTGCTTTTCGTGATGGGCATCATGCTGGGCATGGGTGTTGTTACTGAGACGGGAGTGTGGCACGACGTGGCTCTCTGGTTCGACACCTACATCCATGATGTATGGCTGATGGGAATTGGCGCTGGTATGTTGAGTGCCATTGTTGATAGTTTCACCATTGCCATTTCCAATATCTCGCTTTACACCGTTGGAGTGGGGGATGTGGCTACTAACGGGGCCTTTTGGAAGATCATACCATACACCACTGCTGTGGGAGGAACGCTCCTGTCCATTGGCAGCATCAGCGGACTGGCCTTAATGCGTGCAGAACATGTGTCAATGGCCTGGTATGTCCGGCATGTCACACCCAAGGTTTTGCTGGGATGGCTTTTGGGATACGTACTGTTGTGGGTAGAAATCAATATGATAGCTTTCTAATCTTTTGACGGATTTCGACGGGTATTCATGAAGTCACAATGTATATTGAAAAAACGGACATTCCAGAGGAAATATCAGCAAAAATGAAGATTTTCTAGTAAAAAAGTAATAAAATTCTTCGTTGTTTGAATCTTTTTTCCTAACTTTGCAAACAATATCGCTAAAACAATAATAACTTTAAATATTAACAGCTTATGTCACAAATTGTTGGACGCATTTCCCAGATCATCGGTCCTGTTGTCGATGTGTTTTTCGACACCAAAGGACAGGATGCGGAAAAAGTGCTCCCCAAAATTCACGAGGCTTTGAGAATTGACCGAGGCAACGGCAGTCAGCTGATTGTCGAAGTGCAGCAGCACATCGGTGAGGATACCGTACGCTGTGTGGCCATGGACAATACAGACGGTCTGCAACGTGGATTGGAGGCTACGCCAATGGGCTCACCTATTGTTATGCCTGCTGGCGAACAGATTAAAGGTCGAATGCTGAACGTAATTGGTCAGCCTATCGATGGTATGAAACAGCTTAATATGGAGGGTGCATACCCCATTCACCGTGAGCCGCCAAAGTTCGAGGAGCTGTCAACCACAAAAGAGGTGCTGTCAACTGGTATCAAGGTGATTGACTTGCTGGAGCCTTATCTGAAAGGTGGTAAGATTGGACTGTTCGGTGGTGCTGGCGTTGGTAAGACGGTGCTTATCATGGAGCTTATCAATAACATTGCCAAAGGACACAACGGATTCTCCGTATTTGCAGGAGTAGGAGAGCGTACACGTGAAGGTAACGACCTTATCCGTGAGATGATAGAATCTGGTGTAATCCGCTATGGTGAGAAGTTCAAAGAGGCCATGGAACAAGGCAAATGGGACCTCTCATTGGTTGACCCCGAGGAATTGAAGAAGAGTCAGGCTACCCTGGTGTATGGACAGATGAACGAACCCCCTGGAGCACGTGCTTCTGTTGCCCTCTCCGGATTGACCGTAGCAGAAGGCTTCCGTGATAGTGGAGGTAAGGACGGTGGTGCTGCAGACATCTTGTTCTTCATCGACAATATTTTCCGTTTTACACAGGCAGGTTCCGAGGTGTCCGCTCTTCTGGGACGTATGCCGTCAGCTGTAGGTTATCAGCCAACACTGGCTTCTGAGATGGGTACTATGCAGGAACGCATCACTTCTACGAAATCGGGTTCTATCACGTCTGTACAGGCTGTATATGTGCCTGCTGACGACTTGACCGACCCTGCTCCTGCTACGACGTTTACACACCTGGATGCTACCACGGTGTTGGATCGTAAGATTGCTGAGTTGGGTATCTATCCTGCCGTAGATCCCCTGGGTTCCACTTCCCGTATCCTAGACCCGTTAGTTGTTGGCAAGGCTCACTATGACTGCGCTCAGCGCGTGAAACAGATCTTGCAACGCTATAAGGAGCTTCAGGACATCATTGCCATTCTTGGTATGGACGAACTCTCTGATGAGGATAAGCAGACGGTAAACCGTGCTCGTCGAGTACAGCGCTTCCTGTCCCAACCCTTCTCTGTTGCTGAGCAGTTCACCGGTCTGCCTGGTGTCATGGTGCCCATCGAAGAGACTATTAAGGGCTTTAATGCTATTATGGATGGTGAGGTGGACGATTTGCCAGAACAGGCCTTCCTGAACGTTGGTACTATTGAGGACGCCAAGGAGAAAGCCAAGAAACTGTTAGAAGCTGCTAAAGGCTAATTTCTAGCCTAAAGGTATAAAACATCCGAGATTGAGCGGACAATTGATAATTGACAATTGATAATTATGTTGCAGTTAAAGATAGTTTCTCCTGAAAGGATTGAGTTTGAAGGCGATGTAAAACGTGTAGTGGTACCTGGTACTGCCGGCATGTTTGAGATTCTAAGTAATCACGCGCCTATTATCTCGACGTTGGATAAAGGTGTGGTAGAATATACCAAGGCTGATGGCACAAACGCGTCAATAGACATTACCGGAGGCTTCGTGGAAGTACAGAAGAATACGGTGAGTGTGTGCATAGAACTTAAATAGTATCATTAGAAAAGTACGCGTAAGAAGTTATGGACTTCAACATGCAAGCAAGGATATTTGTCGTTCAGAGCATAGCACTGGTTATGATCCTGAATTTCTGCTGTCTCCTCATTAGCAAGTTTTGGGGCTATGAGTTGTTTACGGCTAGAATGGTCAGTTCCTTGTTTGTCTTGGCTATCGACATCGTTTACGCCCTGATATGGTATAAGGTGGTGACGAAGCACAGAGATATGTTGCCAACGTTCTATACATCTACCTCTGGGTTCCGTATGTTGTTGGCTATGATAGTCTTAGCCGTTTGGTATTTTACGGCAGAACGGGCTTCTATGTTGACTTTTTTCTGCGTATTCTTAGTGTTCTATATGGTGTCGTTGGTTCACCATTCCATCTACTTTTCAAGAATATCCAATCGTTTGTAATGATTTAAAACCCAATTATTTAGAATGAAACACTTAAAGTCGATATATCTCTTGGTGGTGCTGATGTTTACAGCCCTTCCCACACTCGCAAACGAGCATGCAGAGGGCGAGGAGCTCAACATTCCAGAGATAGTGTTGGAGCACCTGGCAGACGCCTACGAGTGGCATATTGCCACCTATGAGGGCAACCATCTGAGTATTCCACTGCCAATCATTATCCGTAGCGGTAATACGGGGGAATGGCATTTCTGCACTGCACACTCACTGCCTGAGGGATTTTTCTTCAACCCTGAGGCTCATGGTAAGATATACGAGAAAATGGCTGATGGTACTTCAGAGCGTCCGCTGGACTTGAGTATCACAAAATCGGTGTTACAGATATGGATTGTGGTGGGCGTGCTCATCATCGTATTCCTAAGTTGTGCAAGATGGTATAAAAGCCATGATGCCAAGAAAGAGGCACCTAAGGGTTTTGTTGGAGCTATGGAGATGATTGTGATGATGATACACGATGACCTAATTAAGTCATCGATAGGCGAGAAGCATTACAAGCCTTACGCCCCGTATCTGCTTACCGTATTCTTCTTCATCTTGACATGTAACCTGATTGGCTTGATTCCTGTATTCCCCGGAGGTGCCAATGTGACAGGAAATATTAATATCACGTTCTTCCTGGCACTGTGTACGATGTTAGCCATCAACATCTTTGGCAATAAAGAGTATTGGAAAGAGATACTATGGCCAGAGGTTCCTATGTTCTTAAAGGCTCCTATACCCATCATGCCCGTCATCGAGCTGTTTGGCGTATTTACTAAGCCTTTCGCTCTGATGATTCGTCTTTTTGCCAACATGATGGCAGGTCACGCTGTGATTCTTTCATTTACTTGTGTGATTTTCCTCGGTTGGTCAATGGGCGTAGGTTATGGACTGGGACTGAACTCGTTCAGTATCCTTATGTTACTGTTCATGAATGCTCTTGAGCTGCTGGTTGCCTTTGTGCAGGCTTACGTGTTCACCATGCTAAGCGCTGTGTTCATCGGGTTGGCACACAAGGAACATCATGGGTAGAAGAGTGAAGAGTGAAAAGTGAAGAGTGAAAAGTCTTCGACCTAAAGGTGCGAAGCGACCAAAGGTCGAGCGGAAAAGTGAATAAAATAGTAATTATGATTTCAGCTTTATTTTTAGCCGAGGGTCTGGCTCAGCTGGGCTGCGGTATCGGTGCAGGTATTGCAACAATTGGTGCAGGTTTGGGTATTGGTAAAATTGGTGGTAGCGCCATGGACGCTATTGCTCGTCAGCCAGAGGCTACAGGTAAGATCCAGACCAACATGATTCTGACTTCTGCTTTTGTCGAGGGTTGTGCTCTCTTCGCTATTGCTGCTTGTGCATTCCTTATCAAATAAAGACTTTTAGCAAATGGATTTCACTCAATTACCATCAATCCTCACGCCTGATCTGGGACTTCTGTTTTGGATGCTGATTGCGTTCTTGGTGGTCTTTGGGGTTCTTGCTAAGTTTGGTTTCCCCGCCATTGTCAATATGGTGGATGAGCGAAACAAATTCATAGACGAAAGTCTTCGCAAGGCCCATGAGGCCCAGGAGCGCTTAGCCAATATCGAGAAGGAAGGTGAATCCATCCTGCAGGAGGCTCGCGAGAAGCAGGCTCAGATACTGAAAGAGGCTGCACAGACACGTGATGCCATTGTAGAACAGGCTCAGGAGAAAGCTCGTGCTGAGGGTGCCCGTCTGATGGACGAGGCCAAGACAGCCATTGAGCAGGAGAAGAAAGCTGCCATTGCTGACATTCGTAAGCAGGTAGCGGCACTGAGTGTTGACATCGCAGAGAAGGTTCTTCGTCAGAACCTGAAAAACGACAAGTCACAAATGGATTTGATTGACCGTATGCTGGATGAAGTTTCTGCTAACTAAAAGTAACGCGTATGGATTTTGGAGTAATATCGGTTAGATATTCGAGAGCACTGCTAAAAAGTGCTATCGACCAAAAGCTTGAGGATCAAGTGTATCAAGAGATGCAACAATTGGCCAAGAGCTATATCGACGTACCCGCATTGCGCCAGACGATAGACAATCCCATGCTCTCTAAGGACTCGAAGCAGACTTTGCTGACCACAGCTGCTGGTCAGGAAGTAAGTCAGCTCACCCAATCTTTTATAGCCTTAGTACTAAAAGAAGATCGCGAGAACATGATTCAGTTTATGGCCAACTCGTACGTTACGCTTTACCGTAAGCAGAAGAACGTCATCCGTGGCAAGCTCACCACCGCAGCCCGTGTGTCTGCCCAAACAGAGCAGAAGATGCGGCAGATGGTGGAGAGTAAGACTCAGGGTACTGTGGAGTTTGAGACAGAGGTTAATCCCGATATTATTGGAGGATTTATCCTCGAATATGATACTTTCCGTATGGATGCTAGTGTCAAGTCGCAACTCAACAACATTCTTAACACACTTAAAAAGTAAAAAGAACAATGTCAGATAAGATTAAACCAAGCGAAGTATCCCAGGTACTGCTCGAACAGCTGAAAGGTATTCAGAATACCGAACAGTTTGACGAGGTAGGTACTGTGCTTACCGTCAGTGATGGTGTGGCTCGTATCTACGGACTCCGCAATGCCGAGGCTAATGAACTGCTCGAATTTGAGAATGGTACCATGGCCATCGTGATGAACTTGGAGGAAGACAACGTAGGTTGTGTGCTTCTGGGTACTACATCAGGCATTAAAGAGGGTATGGTGGTAAAGCGCACCAAGCGCATTGCCTCCATCCGAGTCAACGACAATATGCTGGGGCGCGTCATCAACCCATTAGGACAGGCTGTTGACGGTAAAGGAGACATAGACCTCAAGGATGCTTTCGAAATGCCACTGGACCGTAAGGCTCCTGGTGTGATTTACCGTCAGCCGGTAAAAGAACCGTTGCAGACTGGTCTGAAGGCTATTGACTCGATGATTCCCATCGGACGTGGTCAGCGTGAGCTCATCATTGGTGACCGTCAGACTGGTAAGACGGCTATTGCCGTTGATACTATCATTAACCAAAAGAGTTTCTATGAGGCAGGAAAGCCCGTATATTGTATTTATGTAGCCATCGGTCAGAAGGCTAGTACCGTTGCTAACCTTGTGCAGACGTTGAAAGAGCATGGTGCCATGCCTTATACCATAGTTGTGTCTGCTACCGCTGCTGATCCAGCCGCTATGCAGTACTATGCACCATTTGCCGGTGCTGCTATCGGTGAGTATTTCCGCGACCGAGGTCTGCCCGCACTCGTTGTCTATGACGACCTCTCCAAACAGGCTGTGGCCTATCGTGAGGTATCATTGATTTTGCGTCGTCCTTCAGGACGTGAGGCTTATCCTGGTGATGTGTTCTATCTGCATAGCCGTCTCTTGGAGCGTGCAGCTAAAATGAATGAGCAGCAGGAAGTAGCTGAACAGATGAACGACCTGCCTGAATGCATGAAGGGACATGTAAAGGGTGGTGGATCATTGACCGCTCTACCTATCATTGAGACACAGGCTGGTGACGTATCAGCATACATCCCCACCAACGTTATTTCTATCACAGACGGTCAGATTTTCCTGGAGAGCAATCTTTTCAACCAAGGTTTCCGTCCTGCCATCAACGTAGGTATCTCTGTAAGCCGTGTGGGTGGTTCTGCTCAAATCAAGTCAATGAAGAAGGTTGCAGGTACATTGAAAATTGACCAGGCACAATATCGTGAACTGGAGGCTTTCTCCAAGTTCTCGAGTGATATGGATGCTGTGACAGCTATGACGCTGGATCGTGGTCGCAAGAACAATCAGTTGCTGATACAACCTCAATACAGTCCTATGCCTGTAGGAGAACAGATAGCTATTCTGTACTGCGGTGTGCATGGACTGATGCGTGACGTGCCCATCACTCAAGTACGTGAATGCCAGAACCAGTTCCTCGACAAGATACGTTCTTCAGCTCCTGAGGTCATAGAAACGCTGGCCAATGGCAAGATTGATGATGATGTGACGAAAAAGATTGAGGCCATCATGGCTGATATTGCAGGAACCTATAAAGCTTGATAGCCTATGCCAAGCCTGAAAGAAATTAAAGGCCGCATCGCCTCGGTAAACAGCACGCGAAAGATTACGTCTGCGATGAAGATGGTAGCTTCCTCGAAGCTTCATCATGCGCAGGTGGCTATTCAGAACATGCTGCCTTACGAGTCGTTGCTTGAGCATATTCTCAAGTCTTTCCTCGCAGCAGAGGCTGAGTCTCAGACTATTTTCGACCAGGAACGTCCTGTTAAGCGTGTGGCCTTAGTAGTATTCTCCAGTAATTCATCGCTATGTGGTGGTTTCAATGCTAACGTCATCAGACTCTTGCAACGCACCTATACATCCTATGTCCAAGAATTAGGGGAGGGGAGCGTGGAAGTTTACCCGATAGGTAGAAAAGTTGCTGAGAAAGCCAGCAAACTGGGTTATGATGTGAAAGGTGATTTTGCATCCCTCGTTGACCACCCCAATGTACGTGAGTGCATTGATATCGTGATGGAGTTAGGTGAGAAATTTGCTAATGGTGAGATAGATCGCGTAGAACTTATCTATCATCATTTCAAGTCTGCAGGTTCACAGATTCTCACCAACAAGCAGTTTCTGCCTATTGACTTGGAAAGTGAGTTGGGACGTGACCACGAGCGTGACCTTACTACCAATATTGTCACCAAGAAGGCACAGGATTATCTTAAGAAGAACCGGCGCAAAAAGGTTGTCAAAGAAGGTGAAGTGGCACCACTCAATGACAATTTCATTGTTGAGCCTGACATGAATACAGTGTTGTCACAGCTGATTCCTAAGTTAGCTCATCTGATGCTTTATACCGCTCTTCTTGACAGTGTTGCTTCTGAACATGCGGCTCGTATGGTGGCAATGCAGACTGCTACTGATAATGCTGATGAGTTGTTACGAGAACTGAACTTGCAGTACAATAAATCACGTCAGCAGGCTATCACTAGTGAGCTGCTTGATATTGTGGGAGGTAGCGTCAACAATTGACCATTCAACTCTTTATGATAAGAAAGACTCTCAAGGCATCATCTTGAGAGTCTTTTTATTTGCTGATTTGCAAATAATTGTGTATCTTTGCACTCTAATCATTAAATCCTAAGGACTTTATGGCAACAGTTGACGACAAGAAAGTGATTTTCTCGATGGTTGGAGTTAGCAAGACCATCCAGCAAAACCAGAAACAAGTACTTAAGAACATATACCTCAGTTTCTTCTATGGTGCTAAGATAGGTATTATTGGATTAAATGGTGCTGGTAAATCAACCCTTATGAAAATTATTGCCGGATTGGATCAGCAATATCAGGGGGAAGTGGTTTGGAGCCCAGGATATACTGTGGGATATCTGCCTCAAGACCCGCCTCTTAATGAGGAGAAATCCGTTAAGGAGAATGTGATGGAGGGTGTGCAATACGTATATGATGCATTGGCTGAATACGATGATATCAATGTAAAATTCGGTTTACCCGAATACTATGAGGACGCTGACAAGATGGACAAGTTAATGTCCCGTCAAGCAGAACTCCAGGATATTATCGATGCAACGGATGCATGGAATATGGACTCTAAACTGGACCGTGCTATGGCTGCTTTGCATTGTCCTCCTGGTGATTGGACTGTTAAAACACTTTCTGGCGGAGAACGTCGTCGTGTGGCACTCTGCCGCCTGCTACTGCAAAAGCCAGACGTATTGTTGCTCGATGAGCCTACTAACCATCTGGATGCTGAGTCTATTGACTGGCTGGAGCAACATTTGCAACAGTATGAGGGTACCGTTATTGCCGTTACCCACGACCGTTATTTCCTTGACGATGTAGCAGAATGGATTCTGGAACTGGATAGAGGTGAGGGTATTCCCTGGAAAGGCAATTATTCCTCATGGCTTGAACAAAAGTCCCAGCGTTTAGCTTTGGAAGAAAAGACCGCCTCGAAGCGTCGTAAGACATTGGAACGTGAGTTGGAATGGGTTCGCATGGCTCCTAAGGCTCGACAGGCCAAGGGCAAGGCACGACTAAACTCCTACGACAAGATGCTTAATGAAGAACAGAAGCAGAAAGAAGAGAAACTAGAAATCTTCATTCCTAATGGTCCTCGCTTAGGTAATAAGGTCATAGAGGCTGAGCATGTAGCAAAGTCGTTTCCCGAGAAGACACTGTTTACCGACCTTAACTTCAATCTTCCACCGAATGGTATCGTAGGAGTTATTGGACCTAACGGAGCTGGTAAAACAACATTGTTCCGGCTGATTATGGGTTTAGACCAACCTGATGCTGGAACTTTTAGCGTTGGTGAGACCGTAAAACTGAGTTATGTTGATCAGCAACATAAGGATATTGACCCAGAGAAGACCGTATATCAGGTGGTTAGTGGTGGTAATGAAACAATTCGTATGGGTGGACGTGATATCAATGTGCGTGCCTACCTTTCTCGCTTCAACTTCACAGGTGTTGATCAGGAAAAGAAATGTGGCGTGCTCTCTGGTGGTGAAAGAAATCGTCTGCATCTTGCCATTGCCTTGAAACAAGAGGGTAATGTTTTATTGTTAGACGAACCGACCAATGATATCGATGTAAATACGCTACGAGCCTTAGAGGAAGGTCTTGAAGCTTTTGCCGGATGTGCTGTCATTATCAGCCATGACCGTTGGTTCCTAGATAGAATATGTACCCATATCTTGGCATTTGAAGGTGAAGGCAATGTGTTCTACTTTGAGGGCAACTATAGCGAGTACGAGAGTAATAAGGCTCAACGTTTAGGTCTGGAAGAACCCAAACGTGCTCGTTATCGTAAGCTGATAAGCGAATAAATCATGGAAATGAGCAAAAATAATAAAATAAATATGATGAAAAAGCGATTATTTCTTTTAACAGCAGCATTTGTGACAGGCTTATATGCGATGGCCTGCACTAATTTCATTGTAGGCAAGAAAGCTTCTGCGGACGGAAGTGTGATATGTTCCTACAATGCAGATTCTTATGGAGCATTTATGTGGTTATACCATTATCCTGCAGCAAAGCACCAAAAAGGTGATATGCGAAAAATCTACGAGTGGGATACGAATAAATATCTGGGAGAGATTCCAGAAGCAGAAGAGACATACAATGTGATAGGAAATATCAATGAGTGGCAGGTGACTATTGGTGAGACAACCTATGGCGGTCGCGAGGAGATGGTAGATTCAACAGGACTTATCGACTATGGTTCGTTGATATACATCACCTTGCAAAGATCTAAATCAGCACGTGAAGCCATTCATACAATGACTTCATTAGTAGAAGCTTACGGATATTATTCGGAAGGAGAAACCTTTACTATTTGCGATCCTGATGAAGCATGGATTCTGGAGATGCAGGGTTGTGGTCCTGATCGAAAAGTTTCTAAAGAGCGTGTGGTATGGGTAGCTCGCAGAATCCCTGATGATGTTATCTGCGGTCATGCCAACCAGAGTCGTATCGGACAATTTCCCTTGAAAGACAAGGAGAACGTCCTGTATTCCAAGAATGTCATCAAATATGCCCGTAAGATGGGTTGGTTTACGGGTAAGGATGAGGAATTCAACTGGAAGAACACCTATGCCTTTCCTGATTTTGGTGGACGTCGAATCTGCGATGCCCGTGTGTGGACCTTCTTTAATCGTCATGTAAAAGGGATGGAACGCTATTTGCCTTGGGCACTGGGAAAAGACAAAGATGCAGAAGACATGCCATTATGGGTAAAACCCGACAGTAAGGTGAGTGTTGCCGATGTGATGGCAGCCATGCGTGACCATTACGAGGGAACACCAATGGCCATTGATTCTACTGACGTTGGAGCTGGTATCTGGCAGATGCCATATCGTCCTACACCATTATATTATAAGGTAGATGGTAAGAAATACTTCAATGAACGTCCTGTTTCCACCCAACAGACTGCTTGGACTTTCGTATCGCAGATGCGTTCCTGGCTGCCACGGGAAGTAGGTGGATGTTTGTGGTTTGGCAATGACGATCCCAATATGGTAGCCTATACCCCCATCTATTGCTCGATGACTAAACAGCCAGAATGTTATAAT
This sequence comes from uncultured Prevotellaceae bacterium, assembly GCA_902770195.1. Classification (GTDB taxonomy): domain Bacteria; phylum Bacteroidota; class Bacteroidia; order Bacteroidales; family Bacteroidaceae; genus Prevotella. Next base: position 16,853 of record CACXSA010000036.1, on the reverse strand, counting down.
ACGCCAGGTGCTGACGATTTGACTTTCAGTGACAAGAATGCTTTCTGGGTAGAAAACTGGGTGGCTAATATGGTTTATCCGCGTTATTCCGTTTTGTTCCCTTCACTAAAGGAAGTTCGTGACTCGTTAGAAAACTCTTATTTTAAGCAGCAGCCTGTCATTGAGCAGAAAGCCATCAATATGGAGGCAAAGGCTATGCAGCAATACTTGAACAACTACAGTATAGAACAGGCTCAGCAAATGTTGGCATGTTGGAAGAAACTGGCCACTTATTTAATTGTGAAATATAACGATATGGCTGTCAAGCCAGAAGTAAACGGACAATTTACCAAAGGGAAATATGGACTAGGAGCTACGGTGAAACGTCCAGGATACTCACCATCTTTTGCTCGAAGAATTGTGAAAGAAACGGGCGACCGCTATGTAGTACCAGAGTAGGTGAGAGGTAAGATGTGAGAGGTGAGATGTAAGAGGTAAGAGGTGAGAAGATTCACTTTTTACCTCTTAATTTTTTCAGGCGCCTTTTAGCTTCTGGATGATCGGGACAGAGTTCGAGTGCTTTTTCATAATTGCGGATGGCTGCATCGTTCATCTGCTCCTGTTCACACTCTTTGCCCAGAAGAGTGTATTCTACGGCTAATCGCTTCAGCAAAGCTTCGCGCCTGCTGATTTCGTTTTCCAGTTTGCTGATGTGTGTCTGCTGTTGGGTTATGATGCCAAGTTTTCGACGGATATATCGCTGGACGACAGGCTGTTCTATGTCATATCGTGAGTGAATAGCCTGAAAGAAATTACGCAGGAAAGCGTCAAAGTCCTGACGATCAAAAGCCTCGACAGCATCATGATATTCTTTATCAGCCTTACTCTCAAAGAGAGCCTGGCGCATCAACTTGCCATCATTATAGCGACGGGCAAAGGCAACGACCTCTGGTCGGACAAAGATATCTGTTGGACGAATGGGCTCTTCTAGTGTGATACCTTGTAAGGAAGTACAACGGCTTAGTGCCACATAGGTTTGTCCACCAGCGAAAGCTCCTCCACCAGAAAAATCTATCTTGACACGCCGGAAAGTGAGTCCCTGACTCTTATGCACAGTGATTGCCCATGCCAAACGTAGTGGGAACTGGATAAATACTCCTAACTGTTCCTCTACGATTTTCTGTTCTTTCTCGTCAAAAGTATAACGAATATTCTCCCATATTTCGCGTACGACATTATGCTCATGACCATCTTCATCCACCACGCCTATCAGTCCTTCTTCCTCATCAATACCTGTAACGACACCAATAGTACCGTTCACCCATCTTTTATCCTTGTCGTTTTTCACAAAGATAACCTGTGCTCCAGGTTTTATCTCCAAATCCATCGGTGCAGGAAGAGAGGAGAGTGGAAATTCTCCCTGAATGGTGCCTTTGAAGATGGAAGTAGAACCTTCTAATGCGGCCAGTTGCTGATTGTTGATATAGTCAACCGTATCTCGCCTGCTAGCCAGTGTTATCTCAAAGGAATCAGCCCCCACGGAAATATGTGATGCTGCTCCTACGCGACTGTTAATAGCCTTGATGTCAGCAGTCGTTGCTGCATTCTCACGGATGCGATCAAGAATTCCTATAAACTCGGCATCACGCTGGCGATAGACTTTCCTCAATTCTATGCTGACCAGCTGCATCTCTTGCCATATCTTAGCGGAGAAGAAATATGCAGAAGAATAGAAAGGCTGCATCAGTCGCCATTCGTCTTCCTTGACAACGGGTTCCAATTGGAAGATATCACCCACCAACAACAGTTGTTTTCCTCCAAAGGGCTCACGCATGTTCCGGCAATAGATACGGAGTACCTTATCAATAAAATCAATGATGTCTGCACGAACCATAGAAATCTCGTCGATAATAATCAGTTCTAGTTCGCGCAAAAGCTTTGTAGTAACACCACTATACTTCAGGGTCTTTCTGATATTTCGGACATTATAGCGAGAATCGTTGGGCAGAAGAGGGTGGAAGGGGAGTTTGAAGAAAGAATGTAGCGTTTGTCCTCCGGCATTGATAGCGGCGATTCCAGTAGGGGCAAGGATTACATATTTCTTCTTAGTGTTATGTGCCACATACCGTAGGAATGTCGATTTACCCGTCCCTGCCTTTCCCGTTAGGAAAAGAGAGCGACGGGTATATTGAATAATCTGGAGGGCTTGTTGCCACTCCTTATTCTCAAGGTCTAGTTCCTCTATATTCAATTTTCTATTTTTGTATGCTTAGGTTCTTCAGCAGCCTGCTGGACATCAGGATGAACCAATGTGTTCACATTCTTGTGATGTTCCTTAGGACGAATCACCTCATTTCCAAATTCATCCAGCACTATTTCCATCTCCTGTTTTGCCGCCAGACTGTCAACAGCCAGCGAGTCAGAATCAGCAGGTGCCTTGAAATAGCCTCCACAGTTGTAGTCAATAGCATCACCTATGTCATCAGGTATCGTGAACTTGGTTCGATAATGTTTAAACTGCTTATCAGAAAGAACAGATCCCAAGAAGTATCCGCAAATTGGAAGTGCTGTTCGATTACCTTGTCCCAGCTGACCTGTGCGGAAGTGTATGCAACGGTATTCGCCACCTACCCATGCACCACATACCAGACGAGGAGTTGTTCCTACGAACCACGCATCAGAGTGGTTATTCGACGTACCCGTCTTTCCTCCGAAGTCGGTATCATTATTAGCATTTCCTACAAAGCCGCGCAATCGTGACGAAGTTCCACTCATACCACCCATTAACAGTTGTTGAACATAGAAAGCAGTCCTTGCAGAAAGCACCTGGCGTTCTTCTGGTGCTGCCTGATAGAGAACATTGCCGTCACGGTCTTCAATACGGGTAACAAGAACGGGGTCGATAGCTTTTCCGTCATTGACGGGTGTACAATAGGCTCCCACCAACTCCAGCAAGTTGACATCACTAGCACCAAGCGTCAGAGAAGGAGTTGGTTCCAGCTTAGATTTTATTCCCATCTCATGAGCTGTTTGTACAATACGGTCGATTCCAACTTCCTGACCCAGTCGTACGGCAACACTGTTCACACTCATGGCAAAGGCTTGTTTCAGAGTGATATTAACACCGGAGAAACGTCCATCGGCATTCGTTGGTGCCCATGTCACTTCCTTACCCTTATCCATTACCTTCATAGAAAAAAAGGCATCCTGACGTGTATCACAGGGTGTGATGCCTTGGTTCATCGCTTCCGCATAGACAAAGAGCTTAAAGGTAGAACCCGGCTGACGCATCGCAGTCACCTTGTCGTATTTCCACGTCTTGAAATCAATATCGCCCACCCACGCTTTTACGTGTCCTGTCTGAGGTTCTATAGCCACAAAACCGCAATGCATGAAATGCTCCATATACCGGATGCTGTCCAACGTTGACATTTCCTTCTCGATATAGCCCTCGTCATAGTCGAAAAGTTTAACCTTATGGGGACGGTTGAGATAATAGTCGATAGAGTCTGTATTACCGTCATACCGTTGGTTCAAGAATTTGTAGTATGAAGTTTTTTTTGCCAAGTCCTCTATGAAATGTGGTATTTCCACGTGACGCTCATCTTGCCAAGGATTCGTACTTCCCCAATGCTGGTTGAACGATCTCTGTACCTGTTTCATCTGTTTGATGGCAGCCTCCTCAGCATAGTGCTGCATCCTGCTGTCCAAGGTGGTGAATATTTTCAATCCTTCTGTATAGTAGGCATAGGCACGATCATCGCCATAGAATTCCTTACACCATGCTTTCATCCAGTCCGCTACCGCTTCACGGAAATAGTTGGCATTGCCATCATAGGCATTCTCCACACTATAATCCAGCTTGATTTCCGTCTGTTGGAGTTTTTTACATTCCTCGGGTGTCAAGTGATGGTGACGTAACATGTTGTCAAGCACCACATTACGACGAGTAAAAGCATTTTTCGGGTTGATACGAGGATTGTAATAAGTAGTCGCTTTCAGCAATCCAACCAGAATGGCAGACTGGTCGGTAGTCAGATTCTTGGGAGTAGTACCGAAATATGTCTTTGCCGCTGTCTTGATGCCAAAGGCGTTCGAACCGAAATCCACCGTATTGGCATACATCGTTAATATCTCCTCTTTGTTAAAATACCATTCCAACTTATAGGCCGTAATCCATTCCTTGCTCTTCATGATGAGCATTTTCAGTCCAGGAATAGTACCCAGCAGACCTGTTGAATACTGCGTACGGACACGGAAAAGGTTCTTTGCCAACTGCTGTGTAATGGTAGAAGCTCCTCTGGCATCCCGATGCAGTAGATAGTCCTTCAGGGCAGCTCCGAAAGCCTGATAGTCTATGCCGTGATGACGATAGAAACGCTCGTCCTCCGTATCTATGAGAGCTTCCCAGAATTTTGGATTCACCTCATCGTAAGTCACAGGCATTCTGTTTTCGCTGAAGAATTTTCCTATTACCTTACCGTCTGCACTGTAAATCTGTGAGGCCTCAGCAGGATGGGTGTTTTTGACATCACTCATGGACGGCGACTTACCAAACAACCACAGGAAGTTGATATCAACCATGATAAGATAGAGCATGAAAGCTACAATGAGTGAGACGAGGGCTATGCCCACCTTGACATACCAGCGACGTCCCTGATAGAGACTTTTATACCAATTACATCCTTTCTTAGGAAGATTTTTAACCTTTTCAATGTGCATATTCATAGTTCGAAATATAATTCAGAATTTCTTGTTGTTGATGAGGATGAAACCACATTACTCGTTCATCACGCCTATACCATGTGAGTTGTTTTCGCGCATATCGCCGGGTGTTCCCCTTGATGCGTTCCACCGCTTCTTCCAAGGGCCATCGCCCATCCATATAGTCGAACAGTTCTTTGTATCCTACCGTATTCAGGGCATTGACATCCCGATACTTGTTCATCGACTTTACTTCATCTAACAGTCCCTGGTCCATCATCTCGTCAACCCGCAGGTTGATACGTTGATAGAGCTCATCCCTGTCTCTGTTCAGACCAATCTTGATAATTTCAAACGGCCTTTGTTTCTTGACCTGTGTTCGGAAAGACGTATAAGTCTTACCAGTTTGGTAACAAATCTCAAGAGCATGAATCACGCGTCGGTGGTTCTGGCGATCTACTATCTCGTAATGTTCTGGGTCCAACCTTTTCAGGTCTTTACACAGAGCTTCCAATCCTTCTTCCTGATAGCGACGTTTCATCTCGTTGCGAATATCCTCGCGGATGGTAGGGATGTCGTCTATGCCGTTGCATACTGCATCAATGTACATCATGCTTCCTCCTGACAGGAGTTGTATGCTGGAAGTGGTGAACAACGTTTGCAGCAGTTTCATGACTTCCTGCTCGTACATCGACGCATTGTAGTAGTCGTTAATGCTCTTGGTACCCACAAAATAGTGGTGTACCTCTTGCAACTGCTCTGTCGTAGGAGAAGCCGTTCCAATCCTCAGTTCCTTGTAAATCTGACGCGAGTCAGCATTGATGATTGGTATGCCGTAGTGTTTGGCAATCTCTATGGTCAGTGCCGTTTTTCCTACAGCGGTAGGCCCTGTTATTACGATGAGTTTATTCATTTATCGGATGACTCCGCGCTTCGAATTCTCAATGAAAGAGCAGATATATTCCACCTCTTTGCAATCCGGATACTTGGCGCGCGCCTCTGCTACGCCATCTTTCAATATTCCCTGAGAATAGATGATACGATAGGCATCATGAATAGCATCGATCACCTCGTTGGGGAATCCTCGACGACGAAGACCGATCAGGTTGACACCAGCATATCGAACAGGTTCTTTCCCTGCGATAACATAAGGAGGAATGTCTTGTGAGGTACGTGAACCACCTTGGAACATGATGTATCCTCCCACATGCAGGAACTGATGGAACAGACAGGTAGCTGATATGATGGCACAGTCGTCAACGATGACCTCGCCGGCAAATTTCGTTGAATTGCCGATGATACATCCGTTGCCTATGACGCAGTCGTGTCCGACGTGCATGTTTTCCATCAACAAGTTGCCGTTACCTATCACGGTCTTGCCTTTTGACGCCGTTCCTCTGCTGATGGTGACATTCTCGCGAATAGAGTTGTTATCACCTATCTCGCAGGTGGTCACCTCGCCTTGGAACTTCAAATCCTGCGGCTTGGTGGAAATCGAGGCACCAGGGAAAAACTCGTTACCATTACCGATGCGTGCACCGAAATGGATCGTCACATTATTTAAAAACTTATTATTATCACCGATAACAACATTCTTGTCTATCACACAGAAGGGACCTATCACATTGCCGTCACCAATCTGGGCTTCGGGATCCACAACTGCTAAAGGATGGATATTGTTCATGAAGCGATTATCTTATTTTCTAATACATTATTTATTCTTTACGATTTGAGCGGTAAAGGTTGCCTCAGCCACCACATGGTCACCCACAAAGATGTAGCCCTTCATAGAAGAGATACCATGACGAATAGGAGCCAGCAAATCCACCTTGAACAAAAGTGTATCACCAGGAACCACCTTCTGACGGAACTTCACGTCGTCTATCTTCATAAAATAGGTGGACCACCGCTCAGGTTCCTCTAAGGTGTTCAGGACAAGCAAGCCGCCGCATTGCGCCATTGCTTCTACCTGCAGCACACCTGGCATCACAGGTTCCTCGGGGAAGTGTCCCTGGAAGAAAGGCTCGTTGGCTGTGACATTCTTGATACCTACTATCGTGTTAGCACCCAGTGAAATCACCTTGTCAACCAACTGCATGGGATAACGGTGGGGGAGCAACTCACGGATGCGGTTTACGTCCATGATGGGATCCTCGTTAGGATCATAGATAGGTGCCTGTATCTCGTGCTTGCGAATCTCCCTGCGCATCTGGCGAGCAAACTTGTTGTTGATGGTGTGTCCAGGACGCGTGGCAATGATACGTCCTTTGATGGGCTTGCCTATCAATGCCATATCACCGATGATGTCCAGCAGCTTATGACGCGTACACTCGTTCTCCCACACCAATGGCTTGTGCTGGATATAACCCATGTCTGTGGCGTCGCGATGCTCTACATGAAGCATGTCGGCCAACTGGTCCAGCTGCTCCTGGGATATCTGTCGCTCATAGATGACGATGGCATTATCCATATCGCCACCCTTAATCAAGTTAGCTTCCAACAAGGGTTGTATGTCACGTACAAACACAAAGGTACGTGCGGCAGCAATCTCCGAAGCGAACAGATTGATGTTATCAAGTGTAGCAAACTGAGAGTTGATAAACTTCGACTCGAAAGAGCACATTGTGGTCAGTGAGAACTCGTCGTCTGGCAGGATGGTAATGCAAGAGCCCGAATTTTCGTCCTTTACTTCTATCTTCTTACGGATGATATACCAGTCTTTGGGTGCATTCTGCTCCTCAATACCGACCTCTTTGATTTTGTCCACATACTGGATGGCAGAACCATCGAGGATAGGGAACTCAGGACCATTCACCTGAATAAGACAGTTGTCAATCCCCAAAGCATAGAGGGCAGCCAGACCGTGTTCTACCGTGCTGATGCGAATGTTATCCCCCTTGCCAAGTACGGTTCCTCGCTGAGTATCAACAACATTCTCAGCAATGGCATCGACAATCGGTTCACCATCAATATCTATTCGCTGAATCTTATAACCATAATTTTCAGGAGCTGGATTGAAAGTGACTGTCAGGTTCAATCCTGTATGCAGTCCTTTCCCGAACAAGGAGAAACTGCCTTTTAGAGTCTTTTGCTTCATCTTATATTAAATTTGACTAATTATTCTCGTTGGCTACCAACTTCTTCAGCTCGTCAACTTCACGCTGGAGAGTAGCAATCTGACGATACATGTCTGGCAATTTTGCATCAAGTGCCCTTGCCTTGAAGAACGTTTTGGGATTAATAGCAGGGGAACCAATCAACGACTCACCGTTGCCCTTGGTATCACCGATAACGCCACATTGTGCACCTATCATCGTGCGGTCTGCAACGTGGATGTGTCCGGCAAATCCGGCCTGTCCACCCACCATACACCACGAACCGATCTTCGTAGAGCCAGCCATTCCTACTTGTGCCGACATGACGGTATTCTCGCCAATCTCACAGTTGTGAGCCACCTGTATCAGGTTGTCTAGTTTTACGCCCTTATGAATAACGGTCTGTCCCATCGTAGAGCGGTCTATACACGTGTTAGCACCAATCTCCACCTCGTCTTCGATGATGACGATACCAATCTGGGGAATCTTCTCGTAGCCTTCGGTGTTAGGTGCAAAACCGAAGCCGTCGGCACCGATAACACTACCTGCGTGGATGGTGACATGCTTGCCAATCTGGCAACCGTCGTAAATGGTGACATTCGGATTGATGATAGAACCGTCGCCAATCTTCACATTTTCACCAATAAAGGCGAAAGGACCGATATAAACATCCTTGCCAATCTCGGCAGATGCAGATACGAAAGCCAACGGATGAACACCCGTCTTCTTGGGAAGAGAAGCAGCATACATCTGCATCAACTTGGCCACACACTCATAAGCGTTCTTTACCCTGATAAGCGTTGCGCTGACAGGCTTCTCCAGCTCCACGTCCTCGTTAATCAGCACGATGGAAGCTTTTGTCTCGTAAAGAAATGGGGTGTATTTGGGATTGGAGAGGAAAGTGATAGCTCCCTCCTTGCCTTCTTCTATTTTAGCAAATGTGCAGACTGTAGCGTTCTCATTACCCTCCACACGACCGCCAATAAACTCGGCTATTTGCTTAGCTGTGAATTGCATCATATTATTTGAGTTTTAATAAACGCTGCAAAGTTACAAAAAAAATCTTATATTCTTTGATAACAAAGATAATATTTACGTATTTTTTTAGAAAGTAATTGTACATTTAAGATTTCGGACGCCTCTGCAATGTCTTTCACCACCCCGTCTTTGTATAAGATTCCGATACTGTCGTCCTCTGGATTATACATATCTTTCCCTATCTCTGTCAGCGTGAGCAGGTAGTGTGCATCCTCTTCCGGAATCTGCATTGCTGTAGCTATTTGCTGCAGTTTCTCTTGGATGTAGTCATCGTCAGGACACTCATCCGTCACTTCCACCTTGAACAGATGGCGGTCTATCATGTCTGTGGATAGGGTTGACAGTATCTTGTCGTCGCTGTGTTTCCACACCTTCAAGGCACTCCAGATGTCTGAGTCGTCCAGTTCCGCATACATCTGCAAGGTTTCCGGATGTGTGGCAAACCATGTAGCATCAACATCATTTTCAAGAAAATAGGCGAGGGCAGGGGTGGCAAATATTTTCTGTCCCTGTCGCACCAGGAACTTGGCGCGTCTAAGCGTGTTCACCAGCACTTTCTCATATCCTACTGCTGTCTTGTGAAGATATACCTGCCAGTACATCACTCGTCTGGTAGTCAGATAGTTCTCAATGGAATAGATACCCTTTGAGTCAACCACCAGCTTGTCGTCCACCACGTTCAGCATCTTGATAATTCGTGCCGAACCAATGTTCCCCTCCGTTACTCCTGTAAAGAAAGAGTCACGTCGCAGGTAGTCCAGTCGGTCCATATCCAACTGGCTCGAAATCAGCTGATGGAATATCTTGTTCGGATATTCGTCCTTAAAAATGGAGATAGCCAGATTCAGTCGGTCTTTCAGATCGTGGTTGATCTGTTCCATCATCATCAACGAGATATCCTCATGGGAAATACCATGTATCAGTGTGTTCTCCAAGACATGCGAGAATGGTCCGTGTCCGATGTCGTGCATCAAGATGGCTGCCTGTACGGCTTCTGCCTCAGAATCAAAGATATAGACACCCTTTTCCGTCAGCGACTTGATAGCCTCCGACATCAGGTAGAAAGCACCCAGTGAATGCTGAAAGCGGGTATGTCTCGCTCCTGGATAGACAGCGGAAGCCAGTCCTAGCTGATTGATACGATTAAGACGTTGAAAAAAAGGATGCTGCACGATGTCATACAGCAATCCTCTTTTAATTTTTATAAATCCGAAAACGGGGTCACTTATAATCTTATGTTCGTTCATATTTATTACCCTTCTTACTCCTTTGACCTAAAGGTAGTAAGCGACTTCGTCGATTACTTACCTCTCACCTCTCACATCTTTAATATATAATCATCGACAACAGGTAAGCTACAATCGTTGATGTGCTCACACATATCAGTCCAGGCATCATAAACGAGTGGTTCAGCAGGTATTTGCCTATAATGGTCGTTCCTGAACGGTCAAAGTTCACCGTTGCAATATCACTTGGATAGTTGGGAATGAAGAAATAGCCGTAAACAGAGGGAAGCACGCCCAACAGTATCGGACCCGCTATTCCCAGGGAGTATGCCAACGGAAGCATAGCCACTACCACCGCGCCTTGTGAGTTGATAAGCACGGAAACCAGGAAGAACACGAAGGCGATAGACCATGGATACTCCTTCACGATGTCAGTCAGCATCACTTGCATCTCATCCATATAATTCGAGAAATAAGTGTCTGCCAGCCAGGCAATACCATATATAGCTACTACAGCCACCATACCCGACTGCCACACAGGACCCGCAACCGCCTTCTTCGGTGATGCTTTGCAGAATATAATCATCAATGCTGCTGCACTGATCATCACAATCTGAATGACAATGTTCATCTTCAGCGCCTTGCCGTCCCATGAAGGGAGTAGGGAAGGAACAGCGGCAAACAAGACGATGACGCCAAGAGCAGCTAGGAAAATATACACCGCCCGCTTAGCCTCAATCGGAATAATCTTGTCAAGCGTAGTAGTAGAAGAACCGTAGATATATTCATACTGTTCAGGATCCTTAATCCTGGCTTGGAAACGGGGGTCTTTGTCAAGGTCCAGTCCACGATGGTAGCTGGCTGCAGCTGCTGCCATCAGTCCACAGACGCACGAAGGTATGGAAATCATCAACACCCCAGGGATGGTAATGTCAAAGCCGTTGACATTGGATATACTGACAAAAGCCACCACAGCAGCAGCAATCGGTGAACAGGTGATACCCACCTGAGAGGCGATAGATGCCACACCGCAGGGACGTTCCGGACGGATGCCCTTTTTCAGGGCGATATCACAGATAATAGGCATCAGCGTATAAACCACATGACCCGTTCCCACCAACACCGTCAGGAAGAAAGTGCTCAGGGGTGCCAGGAAAGTAATGCGGTCAGGATGCTTGCGCAACAGGCGCTCAGCTATCTGGATGAGCCAGTCCATACCCCCTGATGCTTGCATGATACCCGCACAGGTTACGGCAGCAATGATGATGTAGATAACGTCGGTTGGCGGAGTACCAGGCTTTAAGCTGAAACCAAAAACGAGAATAGCAAGTCCGATACCGGAAATAGCACCTAGTGCAAGGCTGCCATAGCGTGAGCCCACCCATAGTGCTCCAAGCACTATCATGAGTTGTAGAATCATTAATAATGACATTTCTTATAGTTTTAAGTTGTTATTGTCTGCAAAGGTAGGGTTTTTTTTTTGAACGACAAAGGATTTAAACAGGAAAGTTTTATTCATAATCGTCAATCACCGAATTCATCATATCCATCATCGGTTTGGCAGCACGCATCATCTTCTCCATCTCGTCCAGCCATTTGTCGCCTTGGAAGAAGCTGTCATCAACCCTGTGCCAGCAACAATAGTCCTTTTGGCGCAGGTATTCCACATGCTCCCAATCGCGAGGGAATCCCGACGGACAGGTCTTCAGCCGGTCCAGTCCAAAGCCCTGTGGCTGGTCCCATGTGGGCATGTCTTCAGGAGCATCCACACGACCAAAATACTTCAGGAACTCAGGACTCTCCACACATTTCAGCCACTCGTCCGTGTTACCCATAATCTCGTTGCGACATGAAGTCAGGATGTTCGTAGGCAACCAATAGTTTCCGCAAGCCACCAGGCAGTGTCCGGGTTCCAGATGCAGATAGTAGCCACCATGCAGCGCCTTCTTCCCGTGAGCAGCAATATAGGCTCCCAGATGGTTCTTGTAGGGTGACTTGTCATTCGAGAATCTGGTGTCGCGATTGAACCTGTAGGTGCATTCCTTCACACTGAGGTGGGCTATCGTTGGGTCGAACGATGCTATCCGTCCGATAGCTTGTTGCACCCCTTCTTCAAAGTTCGCACGGATGGCATCATACTCCTGTTTATGCTCCAGAAACCACGCTCTGTTATTGTTCGCCATCAGCTGGCGCAGATATTTCAGTATTCTTTTTGTGTCCATATTCAATAGCCATATTTTTCTGCAAATTTACGAATATTTGAGAAAATACAAAAGAAATTCCAAAATAATATGTATTTTTGCAACGTAATAGCAAACTATTAGCAGTATGAAGAAACCTTATTGGCTTGAGAAAAAAGCACTCTACGAGATTATTTTCGAATCGGACACCCCAGCGGGCAAGCTTTTTGACATCATTCTGATCATCGCCATCTCGATGAGCATCATCATCTCGTTCGTTGAGACCATACCTTCATTGCGACATAACTACCAGTTTGCCCTGGAGATACTCGAATACATCCTCACCTTCTTCTTTACTGTCGAATATATCACTCGTGTCTATTGTTCACCCCGACCACGCGACTATGTGTTGAGCTTTTTCGGCATCATAGACCTACTGTCCACCTTGCCTCCATACCTTTCCTACTTCCTGCCCAACGCCCGCTATATGCTCTTGCTGCGTTCGTTCCGCTTCATCCGTATCTTCCGTATTTTCAAGCTATTCAGCTTTATCAATGAAGGATATATTCTGATGCACTCGCTCCAAAAGAGCCTCACCAAGATTGCTGTTTATTTCCTCTTCGTACTAATACTGGTCACCTGTCTGGGTACCCTGATGTTCATGGTGGAGAGTTCTGTTCCCAATACTCAGTTCACCGACTTGGGAACATCCGTATATTGGGCAATAGTGACTATGACCACTGTGGGCTATGGCGACATCACGCCAGTCACACCCCTCGGTCGTCTGCTGTCAGCCTTTGTCATGTTGCTGGGCTACACCATTATCGCCGTACCTACAGGTATCGTCACAGCCACCATTATTGACGAGACACAGGAGAAACCAAAAGACGGACACTGTCCCCGCTGTGGGTCCAATGTCCGCGTAAAAGACCGCTATTGTTCTCATTGCGGCGAGAAATTATAATTCTTGGTTTAAACTTCCTCCGCTTTTACGTCTGTATAATACACCTTGATGTCTTGTTCGCTTCTGCTGTTGAAGTAGATGCGATTACCGTTATGGTTATAGATGGGGTGGGGGTGAGCGTCTTGTCCCAACCAGTCGCTCTCATGCTTACAAAGCGGTACCCATCTGAGCACTCCTTCTTCCCACAGCGGTATCACGCGGGAGATATATGCACCGTCCTTTTTATGCGGATCGGGACCGTTGTCGGTGCTATTCTCACGAACGACAGCCACATCGTCGGAAAATTTGAAATACCCGTCACAACAGAGTATCTGCTGATGATCCATCGTGAAGTGTCCATACGACTTATACTCTTCTGGCAGCGCTATCTCCCAGTACTGTCTTGTGCGCATGTCGTAGCGTCCAACCATTGCCGGTCCGTTCTCGTAACCACCATGATAAATGATAATATTCCCGTCGTCACTCCACATCTCATGGCAGACCCAGTCGGCCGCCTTTCGGGCGTATCCCTTCGTGTCGCCCAGCGTGTCGGTGCCTTCCGTCCTGACACGTATTGTCTCATCGGTACGGTGGTTGTACAGCCACATACGACGTATTCCGCAATCGCGAAAAGGCCATTCATGGTTATACATGATGATCTCAGGGTCAGCTGGATTAAACTGCACATGCGTTATCCAGCACAGCGGCACCCGCTTCTCATATTTCAGTGCCCCTGTAGCCGTATCGTAGATACAGAGGTAGCTGCTCAGCCCTTCGTCCTGCACTCGCTGGTCGATATTATAGACAGGCCGTTTGTCGAGCCCGCTGCCTTCCGTTTCCGGGTCGTAATCCAGACACCTGCTGTCTGTCATCGGTACACACAGCAGCCGCCCGTCGTCGCTGACGTGGGTAAACGCCGTCATCCTGTTGTCGGGCACATGGTTGAGCACCACTACATTCCCGTCCAGCCCCACTTTGCAGATGCAGTCGTCTTGAATGAAATAAACCACATCCCGTTTGCTGTCGAGTGATACGCTGGCCTTGCCCAGTCCCTCGTTCAGTGTGCCGTCGAAATACACATAGCTCTTCAGAATTCCCTTTGTGTTATGCGTCAGCTGTCGTTCCTCGTTCGTCTCGAGATCCTTGACGAAGACGTTGGGATGACCGTCACGATTGCTGATGACATAAAGTCTTCTGTCGTCGCTACTAAGTGATGAACACGTAAAATACAGCAGTTGTGTGTCAAAATGCTGTTCATCTGTGCAGCCGCAAATCTGTTGTCTCTGTCCGATGCTGTCGTTCATATCCTAGTTTACAGTTTTCCTGCCAACGCATTGCCTTTGTTATGGCAATACTCACATGCCAGACAACCGGCAATCTTCTTCTTTGCTACATTTACCAATGTTACTTCGTGACCTACTGCTTCTGCAGCCTTCTTGTACTCTTCCGCCATCCATGCGGTGTTGCCATTGACTCGTGGAGAACCTTGCAAAATCAGAACTTTCATAATTTGTATTAGTTTAGTTGTATATTTAAATTTTTGCAAAATTACGAATTAGCGAGTAAAATACCAAATAAATTTGAGGATTTTCGAGCGTGAGTAATTTCGAGACACAGTCTCAATGTTACGAATTAGCGAGTAAAATACCAAATAAATTTGGAATATTCCACCTGTTTTTAGTATCTTTGCAGACGATTAATTGGATGAAAAGAATGGACATCAAAGAAATATTGAATCAGACAGATCGCTTCGCAGCAGCTACAGGCTGCCGGATTACAGAAGCCGACAGTCATCATGCAGTGACAGTTATGACAGTCACTAAAAACCACCTGAATGGTGGCAATGTATGCCAAGGCGGTGCTCTGTTTACATTAGCCGACCTGGCCATCGCAGCACTGATGAACAATGCAGGTCAACTCACCTTCGGTATCAGTAATTCCATCATGTTTGTGGCCAGTGCACATGAGGGTGATACACTCACGGCAGTAGCCGTCTTTGTGGCTGACCATCATAAAATCCCATCCGTTGAAGTACGCGTGACAAACCAGGCTGGCAACCTCATTTGCCATATCACAGGAATGGGATACCGCAAAGCCACCCCTCTTCCTGAGACATTATTATAATAGAATATTTACCGAAATATTTTGTTGTAAAGAAAAAAAATGCCAATAGGTAACAAAAAAGGTTGGCTATATCGAATTACGACCAGCCAACCCTATTTATGCGAGTGCGTTTTCAGACCTGACCTGAAGGGCAAGTCTGTCATAGTCAGACTAACTTAAAATATACTTCTCGGCATTCAAGTGGAAGAGTTTTTCCTTTTCCTCTTCTGTCAGATCCAGCGTTTTCACGAACTTCATCATGTTTGCCAGACACTCGTAAGGATAGTCTGAGGCGAAGATGATGCTGTCGATGCCAAAGGCCTGCTTGGTACACTCAAAGGTGATGTTATTCTACATCTTTGTCATGTGATAACCCATTCGCTTCAGCTGCATAGCGGCACCGAACAAATATAGTTGGTGCAGACAGGCTACATAGCCGTTGAAAGCCTCCTTCGTACCTGGCTCCAGACGCTGGTGCATCAGGGCATTATATACGCGAGAGGCACATTCGCCTGTTATCCTTTCCAGAATGGTGTAGTCAATGCCTTGCAGCAGAAGAACTTCCTCACGGATGTATTCATCCATGTTGTCATAACCTCGCTTGTCACGCATGTACGCATAAAGGTCTGCCACCTTGGAATAGATCTCCCAATCTGTGTCCCACATCTTAGCGACGGCCATGCCGATGTACATCATCCATCCAAGGGATGCTGATGGGAAGTCCTGAAACTCCCTGATGCCATCGGGAATATAAGCCTTGGCAATAGATTCCCATTTATCCTCGACATCGGGACACTCCGGCATACGCTCGTCCACTTCCTTCATGGAAAGAAGAAACTGGCTCAGGTCTTTTCTCAATATATTTTCAAAAGTATCCATTTTTTCATATATCTTTTTGATATCTGGGAATAAAGTTACGAAAAACGGAGAATATTTCGTAACTTTGCCCCAAATTATTAACAAAAGTTGGTAATTTGATGCGACTTTTGCACGTTCTTCCGCAGCGTGATAGCTTTCGGCAGGATACACATTATTGAAGATGAACAAGAGAAACTGCAAATGGCACGTATGCTCGGCAACCGATACAATCCGAATGATGATGAGAGTCTGCAAAAGGAAATAGAGAGCGGCCTTTCCCGTATGCTGATGATTCGTTTCGACATTGAACATCTGACCGGCAAGGAAGCTATCGAATTAGTAAGACAAAGGCAATGACACTCCGCGAACTCATCAATTCTGTAGATTCCGAGCAGTATAGCGACCGCTCGACGACGAAAGGAGACGCTTGCCTAAGCAAGAATGCGCTATATCTGAAGCTCCTCTGACAGAGACGATGGCCCCCGCCACATCAGGCAGTTCATGGCTTAGTGCCATTACATATAAACCAGAATCCCCGGCTTGCATTCCTGCAGGTCGGGGATTTAACTTAGAACAAGACGAACTGTTTACGAGACCTCAATGGCCTTGGTGACTTTCTCCTTCGGTGCGGTCTTCGGCATGGTGATGGTCAGGATGCCGTCCTCGACCTTAGCAGAAATCTGGTCTTTCACCACATCGTCTGGCAGCACGTAGTTCTGCTCGTAGT
>CACXSA010000035.1:24056-32010 GCA_902770195.1 uncultured Prevotellaceae bacterium | reverse complement strand
TGCTGGTCGTGAATAGGTTGAAGGAAAGCAACCAAAGGTGTCTTGCCATCATGTCCGTCAACAAAAGGGTCTGACCAATAGGCAGAATCCTTTGCCAGTACCTCTTTAAACCATTTGCTGTTCAGATAGTCACTGACTACATCGCCCAGCCGTTGCACTTGTACTTCCGAACTGTCGCTACGCCAAGCGTACGGACAGAATTGGCGTCCCTTCGAGGGATAGTAGTTTTCAATAAAGCTGATACCACAACTGCGTATATGCTTGTTTTGTTTTACGATACGCTCCACGATAGCCTGCATCTCGTCTGGCTTTGAAAGATTACGTTCTATGTCAAACACGTTGTTATCAGTTGCCACCATCACGTCCGACATCATATCACTGATACTACGCTCTGCGCTTTTCATACTGTTCTTGATCGTGCTTGCTTCGGATTCCAAAAGAACCGAACCAGTGATGTAATAGATAAAGATGGCTAATGCGGACATCATGACAAACAGCACCAGCATCACCCATTGTGAAAGTCTTGTGGCAAACGAATGGAACTTTTTTTCTTTCTTCATAACTAGGCAGTATTATAGTTTTTTCACGAAACGCATCTCACGCAGTATTCGCTTCTGGCGCTTCAGCATATAGGCACTGGGACGGGCAGAGTTGAAACGGCGCGGATTGGGCAGAGACGCCGCTATCAGCGCACACTGTGCCTTGGTTAATTGTTCAGCAGTAGTATTGAAATGATGCTCAGCCACCGCATCGGCACCATAGATGCCATCACCCATCTCGATAGAGTTCAGATAAACCTCCATGATACGTTGCTTCGTCCACATCAGCTCAATCAATGTGGTGAAATATACTTCAAAGCCTTTGCGCACCCAGGACCGTCCAGGCCATAGGAATACATTCTTGGCAGTCTGCTGTGAAATGGTTGAAGCCCCCAGCTTACGCTTTTCCGGATGCTTCATATTACGCATGGCAGCCTGCTCAATAGCTTTGTAATCAAACCCGTGATGCTCCAGAAAGCGGGCATCCTCGGAAGCCATCACCGCCGTAGGCAATGAGGGTGAGATCTCCTCTAAAGGTACCCAGTGGTGATGCAATGTCATTGACTTCCCTTCATCCACCTGTTCAGCCAAACGGATAAACATCAAAGGAGTGAAATAGACAGGCAACCAGCGTAGGGCAACAACAGAAAGGATAGTGGAGGCAAAGAAAGCCACCACTATCCACATTATTATTTGCTTGATTTTCTGAATCAGCGTTTTCATTACTGCAGCTTACCAGCTTCAGCCTGCTGAATCATCTGCTGTGAAGCATACATGTAAACCTCCACACGACGGTTCTGCTTACGGCCAGCTTCCGTAGAGTTGTCAGCAACGGGATTGGTTGAGCCCTGACCTTCAACGCTCTTAATCTGTGCTGAACTAACACCACAAGACTTCAGATAGTTGTTCACGCTATTGGCACGGCTTACGGACAGAGGCTGGTTTACAGCGTCAGAACCCGTAGAGTCGGTGTGTCCAATGATAGCGATGTCGCAATCCTTGTTGTTATTCAACACCTTGGCAAACTGAACCAGTGAGTTTTTGGCACTCTGCGAAAGATCTGCCTTACCTGTAGCAAAGAGAATACCTGAGTCGAAGGTAACCTTCACAGCCTGCAGGCCGTTAGCGTCCTTGACGGTCTCTACCTGAGCATTCTTCACCTGCTGAGCCTCAGCCTTAGCCTTGTCCATCTTCTTACCGATAATAGCACCAGCACCAGCACCTACAGCACCACCGATAGCAGCACCAACCATGGTATTACCTGCAATAGCACCAATGATACCACCAAGTACGGCACCACCGCCGGCACCAATACCAGCACCTTTCTGCGTATTGTTACAAGCACAAATCATGCCAACGCAGAGCAACAAAGAAATGATTTTTGTTTTCATACTTTACATTATATTTTTAGTGAAACAAGTTATTTCTGTTTGCAAAGTTAATAAAAAAATGAGAAAGGAGTAACGAAAAGTGAGAAATTATTGCTAACTTTGCAGCAATTTTTAAGAAAATTCAATCAAATATGGCAAAAGAACTGAAGGAATTAACAAAACGGGCTGATAATTACAGCCAGTGGTATAACGATCTTGTAGTAAAAGCCGACCTCGCTGAGCAGAGTGCTGTACGCGGTTGTATGGTCATCAAGCCATACGGCTATGCTATCTGGGAGAAGATGCAGCATGAGTTGGACCGTATGTTCAAGGAGACAGGTGCTCAGAATGCCTATTTCCCCTTGCTCATCCCCAAGTCATTCCTGAGCCGTGAGGCCGAGCATGTAGAAGGTTTTGCCAAGGAATGTGCCGTTGTCACCCACTATCGTCTGAAGGCTACCGAGGATAAGAGTGGCGTGGTGGTTGACCCAGCAGCAAAACTGGAGGAGGAGCTCATTGTACGTCCCACGTCGGAGACAATTATCTGGAACACCTATAAGAACTGGATTCACTCTTGGCGCGACCTGCCCCTGATGTGCAACCAGTGGTGTAACGTTATGCGTTGGGAGATGCGCACCCGTCCTTTCTTGCGTACTTCCGAGTTCCTGTGGCAGGAAGGTCATACGGCTCATGCCACTCGTGAGGAAGCTGAGGAGGAAGCCAAGAAGATGCTCCACGTCTATGCCAAGTTTGCCGAGGAATGGATGGCTGTTCCCGTACTGCAAGGTGTGAAGAGTGAAACTGAACGCTTTGCCGGTGCTTTGGACACCTATACCATCGAGGCTATGATGCAAGACGGAAAGGCCTTACAGAGTGGCACTTCCCACTTCTTGGGTCAGAATTTCGCCAAGGCTTTTGAGGTTACCTATTTAAATAAGGAGAACAAGCCTGAGTATGTATGGGCTACCTCTTGGGGTGTTTCTACCCGACTCATCGGTGCGCTCATCATGACCCATTCTGATGACAATGGTCTTGTATTGCCTCCACGCTTGGCTCCTATCCAGGTTGTCATCATCCCCATTGCTACCAAGCCCGAGCAGATGGAGCAAGTCAATAAGGAGGTACAACCTATCATTGAGAAGCTGCGCAAGGCTGGCATCAGCGTTAAGTTTGACGATTCTGACAACAAGCGTCCCGGCTTCAAGTTTGCCGACTACGAACTGAAGGGTGTTCCCGTACGCTTGGTATTGGGTGCCCGCGATTTGGAAAACGGCACTATAGAGGTGATGCGTCGTGACACACTAGAGAAGGAAACACGTTCCATTGAGGGTATTGCCGAATACGTAGAGCAGCTGCTGGAGGATATCCAAAAGAACATCTTCGAGAAGGCTCGCAAGTATCGTGACGAGCATGTCTATGAGTGTGAGAACTACGAAGAGTTCAAGGAGAAGGTGAAGGACGGCGGTTTCTTCCTTTGCCATTGGGACGGTACTGCCGAGACCGAGGCTCAGATTAAGGAAGAGACCCAGGCAACTATCCGTTGCGTACCTTTCGCCTACGAACAAACTCCTGGTGTTGACATGGTCAGCGGCAAGCCCGCCAAACATCGTGTCATCATAGCAAGAAGCTACTAATTTTAAATTAGAAATTAGTAATTAGTAATGAGTAATTATGATTTGACTTGTCGCTTGATTTGCGCTTGTCAGGTAATCATAATTACTCATTACTCATTACTAATTAATCATTATTTTAGAACGTATATCCTAATGTCAGCAACAACTGGTGGCGGTTGTTCTTCACGCTAACCCCATCTACGATATTGTTGCAATCGCTCACATACGTATCGGTATAGCTCATGAAGGGATAGAACGTTCCTTTCGTCATGCTGTACTGGTAAGCCAGCGACACGTTGAACTTTTCATAGGTATAGCCAGCACCCAGAGTGATGCGGTGGGTATCTTCCCAGTTGGTGAAGTCAGTTGCCGAAGCCACGTACGTGCCGTAAGAGTCGAGCGAACCATCCTTGAAACCATCCTTTTTGTACATCGAGCTCACATAGTTGTAGCCTAAACGCAGGGCAACATCCTTCACGGGCTTGTACTCTCCGCCCAACTTCAGTGTATGAACACCTTTCAGCGTACCCTCAGTATGGTCGTTCATCACCTTGTCGCTCCTTGACTCCGTAGAACGTGAATTCGACCAATAGTCGTAGTATTCACCCGTGATAACTCGTGTGTCCATAGAACCATAGTCAGCATACTCGTAGCTGAGTCCCAGAGCAACCTGTGTACCTATGGTGTGACCAAGACTTGCACCAAATTTCCAAGGCGTGTAGAGTTTGAACTTATAATTGCAACGTCCATTGTTGGCATCATTGATATTGCGCGAGCTCATGCTGTTACCGTCCGAATCGAAAATGGTGGTAGTGTTACTGGTGCGCAATTCATAGAATGTAGGAGTAGATACCGACAATCCGATGCGGAAGGGAGAGGTTTCCACCGGACGGAAGATAATACCAGCCTTCACATCAAAACCTGTACCCGTAATCTCACGCGAGTCGGCGACCGTCAGGCTGTAGTCGCGTGTCATCTCTGCGGTATGCATGAAATCGGTATATTCGCTCGTGTGCTTGTAGTGCACATCATGCAATCCAACGGTAATACCCAGATAGACACGGTTGTTGATATTACCTGATATGTTGAAGTCATAAACTCCGATATATCCCTTGTGGGCACGGTCAAATTGGTAACTGTTAGCATTATCGTAAGTCCATATATCACCTATCTTTTGTTCAGTGTCAACATCATACAGTCCTGCAAAGTTATAACCGTTGGCCAACATATCGTCCAGTTGGTTACAGCTCTGATAAGGATATTGGCTGAAGTCGGGCTGGTGGTTATAGCCTACTACGTTCCCTTCGGCATCTCTCACAAACAGGTCAACTCCCTTTTGCTGTGGATAAACTAGCTCGTTGATACCCTTGTCGTATGTCAGCTTGTTCAGCGAAGCATTCTGCAATGGTGCTGCTGCCGACAGTATCATGTTGAAATTACGACTCTTATGGAAATTGAACGCCAGGTTCAGATATGACGTCTTGCCTGTACGAGAGGAATAGACAAAACCCGCCTGATCGAACGACATATTGGTTTTGTTACCACCCATCACACTTTTCGCATTGTCCTGTGAAACTAAGCCAAACGATATGTTGACGTTTGATTTACGGAACAAGCCGATACCAGCAGGGTTGGTAGAAATGGTTGAAAGATCAGCACCCAGTGCCTCCATAGCACCACCCATTCCCACATAGCGAGCTGTACCGTTCAGGTCCTCCTGCGCTATCTTCGCATTCTCGTATGTCTCCTGTGCTGCCAGTGGCATCGTAACCAACATCATTGCAGCTATTACATAAATCTTCTTCATATTCTTCATTCTTCACTATTCACTATTTACTATTCACTAGGGCGAAGCCCGCCCACTCTTCACTCATCTTCCACGACTGAATGTTCCACCGCCACCAGATCGACCGCCTCCTCCGAAGCTGCCACCGCCTCCGAAGCCACCGCCACGTGTAGCACCGCCGCCAAAGCCTCCTGACGAACGGGATGGTGAGCTGTACGAACCACCACGACTCATATTAGACCCATTGCCAAACGAACCGTGACTATAGCGACTGCTGTTGTTAAAGCGTCCACTGCCATAGCTCCTGACTCCCGTACTTGCCGGACGACTTGTATGGAACCTGCCTGCTCCGCTCGGACGGTAGTAGCTGCGGGCGTAGTATCTCGGACCGTACCATCCCCAATATCTCCAAGGACGATAGTAACCTCCATAATACCAGGGTGAATACCACCCACCGTAGTAGCCATAGTAACCATAGTAACCATAGTAACCATAGTACCAAGGGTCGTTCCAATACCAGGGATCATACCAAATGTAATAGCTTGAATAATACCACGGCGAGCTCCAACGTCCGTCTCTATAGCCATCCCAGTAAGCCTCCGAAGTCGATGTGTAACCATCGAAACGGCTCAAGCGCTTGGTGTACTTATAGTCGTTTTCATACGCCACGGTAGAATCAGGATAGACACCACGCACGGCAGAGAAGTCTATGATATCGTTGCCTGCCGAATCGATGGGCTGCACGCTCGACCATGACCTGCGATTGTAATCATCTACACTGCGGTTGCTTCCTGAATAGTATGTACCCTTAGGCATGCCGTAGGACTTCACCTCCTTGGCAACGTTCTCCTTTGTCGGAACAAAGTACATATCGTCGTCCTGTGCCATCAGCGTGAGTGGCAAGGCCGCAACAACTGTTAGTAGGATAAACTTTTTCATATTAATTTTCTCTTTTATATTTGTTCACGATGCAAAAATACTACTAATTTTCATGCAAAATTAGGGAAAAACCCTAAGAACGGATAGGTTTTTCCCTATTTTTTGTAATTTTGTACTCAGATTTAACATAAAAGACATGAAATACTACGAAGTTGAAATAACCATCACGCCGTGCTCACAGGATGCACGCGACTTGCTTTCAGCCCTCTCCGCAGAGGCTGGTTTCGAAACTTTCGAAGATATCCCGACCGGTCTGTTGGCCTATGTCCAACAATCGCTCTTCGACGAGGAAGCCTTGAAAAACGTTATCCTTGATTTCCCCATTGCCGACACCCAAATAATATATAATGTACGCGAAGCCGAGGACAAAGACTGGAACGAGCAATGGGAACAAGAGGGCTTCGAGCCGATAGAGGTAAGAGGGAAGAAGGAAGATGGAAGAAGTAAGATGTTTGAGCGTATCATCATCCACGATGGGCGCCACCTGCCATCAGACCTCAAACTTCAAACATCAGACATCATCTCAATCGAGATTGACGCCCATCTGGCTTTCGGCACGGGCACCCATGAGACCACCCGCATGATATGCTCTACCCTACTCGATATGGACTTAAAAGGCAAGCGCGTCCTGGATTGCGGATGCGGAACAGGCATCCTGGGCATCTGTGCCCTGAAGTTGGGAGCCCAAGAGTGTGTCGGTTACGACATCGATGAATGGAGTGCAGACAACACCCGTCATAATGCCGTCATCAACCACGTCGATGACCACTTGACATCGCTCTGTGGCGACAGTTCCATTCTCGACACTGTCAACGGCAAGTTCGACCTCGTCCTCGCCAACATCAATCGCAACATTCTTCTTCAGGACATGCCCCGTTTCGTCAGCATGATGTCACCAGGTGCCACCCTCATCCTCAGCGGCTTCTATGAAACTGACTGTGCCCTGCTCGAATGCAAGGCACAGCAGTTAGGCTTGTCGCTCCAATCCACCCAAACTGATAGCGACTGGGCCTGCATGGTGTTCCATTTCTGATGTCAACTGGCATCCAGCCTACCCTCCGCACCATCGATGCCGACGGCACCAGCCGCTACTTCGACATGCAGGGTCGTATGCTGAACGGCAAACCTGAAAAGGGGCTGTATATCGAAGACGGCAAAAAGATTCTCTAATGATAAGGTTCGATTGTGCTCATAGCAGCACTTTCGAACCTTAATCTTTCTATTTAGTCCGTCCCGACGGACTGCCAGTCCGAGCGGGTCGGACTGAGAGTCCGAAGCTTACGGACTAATTGCAACTATTAATACTAAAAGTTGTAGCACCATAACCCAGGGTTATTTTCCAATAAGCGTTCCTTATTCATCAATAAGGGTCCCTTATTCATCAATAAGGATGCCTTATTTCCCAATAAGCGTTCCTTATTCGCACCAGAAAAAAAAGTTTTTTTCGATTTTACCCTCACATACTCACATCACCCCTCTCAAAGCCCGATGTACAGGGCGTTTGAGCCACGTGACCCTTTTTCGTTCTCCCTCACGTCTCCCTCACTTTTTGGGTCACATGATACACTTCAATTTTCGAGTCTCAGGATTTCATTAATTTGCGACTCCGGAAAATAAAAAAGTGAGTCTCCTGATGTAAAAAAGTGAGGGAGACGTGAGGGTAAACCAATTACCCTCACGCGCCCCAATCCCTTTGTCTATCGAGGG
>CACXSA010000035.1:0-24044 GCA_902770195.1 uncultured Prevotellaceae bacterium | reverse complement strand
TGTGAGGGTAAAATCACAAATTCCTTATTTCCGAAAGTAATTTTCGTTACTTTCGGAGAATTTAAATTTCTATTCGGAGTAATTGTAATTACTTTCGGAGAAACCATCTTGACTTACTACATCGGATGTCAGTCACCCGTCCCTATGGCATACGAAAAAGGACTCCCAAATTCGGAAGTCCTTTTCTCTTTATGATGCATGAGGTTATTTCACGATTACCTTACGTCCATTCACGATATAAATACCTTTGGGAAGACCACTGAGCGTAGTTGCCTTTGAACGAACCTTATTGCCTTGCATGTTATAGACATCTACAGGGTTGTCTGCACTTATCTCTCGAATGCCAGTTTCTCCAGGTGTGACCTTATAACCGTAGAGCAATACGCTATTAGCACCTGCTGCACGACGAGGAGCTGCATTTCCGGATGCCGTGGAAGCATATAGATAGATGTAGGTTGGTGCCGTAACGTTATAAGCCACATCTGCTGTACCACGCTCCGACTTGGTTATCTTGTTTGGTTCACCTTTTCCTATCTGCACATTCAGCACATACGTTCCTTTCGTCTTAACGTCAATCGTTATCGTGCCACTACCAGCTGCTACTTCGAAGATGATACCATTAAAGTTCTGTCGTATGGCAGCATCACCCACCTCTGCATTCTCTACTGTATTCATCTGACTTTCTGATGTCGTTGAGTTCAGTACGATAGCCTGTTCTGTAGCATCATATCCGTCGCCGTTTGCTGCATTCATGTTGAAGTAAGTATTGTCAATAACAGTGTTCGACAAGTCCGTATTCTCGTTTACCGTTTCGCTGAAAGTAGTAGTTTCCGTCTCTGTCACAGGCTCTACGTCAACAGACGATATAGTCAAAGTACCCTTGACGTAACTGATATCATAGTTCGTAGCACTTGCACCAGAAACAACAATGTCGTAGGTTCCAGGAGCACTTGCAGAAGTCGCACTTGTCGTAATCGTTGACTGAGCACTCAACACAGCTTTCGTTTCGTTGTTCTTGAAACCGCTATACTCTGCTTCGAACGTTGGAAGGGCATCACCCTGCTTGATGGTATAGCTCTTGGCGGTTATCGTCAATGGAGCCTTCGTGATGGTCAGCTTACCATTCTTTGCTGTGTAATCACCTGTGATAGTTCCTCTTTCCACCACAATGTCGTATTCGCCAACAGGCGATGTCTTGGTGGCTGTAGTTGTAAGAGAAGGCTCTCCAGTCAATGATGCACTGGTGGTGTAGGTAAATGCAGGATTCTCTTCACCGTACTCACGACTTTTGTTGTCTGCTGTGACCTCTGGAACAACGGCAGCAGCAATTGTGACAGTAAAAGAGAAGTCATCCCATTTCACCTGAGTGCCACTTGTTTCCGTAAACACCTGCGATTTAATATTACCTGTTTTTGCCCCAGCACTTACATTGTCTGCAGCATGCAGAGTCATCGTTATCAAGGTTCCACTCGTTCCGTATAATTCTGCATTTGACATGGAGAAGCATAACAAACGGTAGCTGCCTGAACCCAAATCCTGTACAGTCAATGTGTGATCGTCAATACGGTCCTCGTTAAGACTGATCTTGGGCTTCCCATTGTTCTTCAACTCAACAGTCACCCCTTCGGGCAGTTCCAAGTCAAACTGGAAAGCAGTGTACTTCTTCGTTGGATTCTCCAGACTAATGGCTACGTTTTTGCTTTCACCAGGTTTCAGTTCTACATTCGCCACAGTCAGGTTGTCGGCGTATGTTCTGCCCACCAATGTGAGCAGAACTGCCATTAAAAAAAGCTTATAATGTTTCATCGTATTATTTGTTTTTTACTATTAATAATATATAAACCTTTCTCTAATCCATCCGTACTCTTAGCCTGCTTACGGATCAAGCGGCCATCAATGCTGTAGATGTCCATTGTCTTGGCTTCATTCGTAGTCAAGCTGATACCCGTTGTTCCTCTACGCAATGGTGGGAAGTTCTTCTCCATCTGTCCGGCAGTAACAAACAGGATATCCTCCACGCTTACGTCTCCACTGCCAGCAACCTTGATGTTCAGCAGTTCACCACTCTGACCTTTATAGGCAGCATTGTTCAATGAATAGATGACAACCTTATAGCGATTATCACCAGTCTTCGTGTAAGTCATCTGATGATTCTCCATACGCTTGCTATTCAGCTGGATGCCTTCAAGCGTCTGACCAGCAGAGAGCACGACGTCGAACTGCGAGGCAACATAGCTTCCCTCGTTCTGCAGATTGAGAGACAATGTATGGTTGTCATTGCTCGTCATTTCCAGTTGGTCGTTATCCGCCATTTCTGCTACAGCAGCACGCTTAGGAGCATTGTTGCTTGATGACATAATGATAGAAACCACCTTCACAATGTCTGTCACGTTCACCTCACCGTCACCATTCAGGTCTGCAGCTGCAAAGACGAACTTATCGGAAGGCTTGTTCATGATGTAGTTTACAATCTCAACGATATCTGATACGTTTACTTCACCATCACCATTGGCATCACCCTTGATGACGTTGGTCACTACGATGTTGAACTTTGCATCACTCAGTTTCAGTTGGGTTCCATCCGTCTTTGTAACCACAATATTGGAAATGGTAGCTTCATAACTACCTTCGTTGACACTTTCACCAATAGTCAATGCTGCATTAAGAATAGCACCACTCGTGCCAGTGATAATCTCATTTGACATGGAGAAGCAGACGAAACGATAGGTGTTACCCTCCTGTTTTGAAATGTTCAGCGTCTGACTGTCATCCTCGTAGCGACTAGTCTTAGTCACTAAGAACTTGCCCTTGTCATTCACGCTCAGAGAGAACCCGTCAGGTAAAGTCAGGTCAAACTGATAAGCAGTCAGGTCAGTCGTCTTGTTCTCCAAGTCAATGCCAAATGCGGCTTGCTGACCCTTGGTTGCTCCCACCTCTGCCACTGTAATCTTGTCATCCTCGCTCTGCGTTGGCTCAGGGTCTGGTTCTGGATTAGGATCCTCGCCAGGCTTAACTACAGTACCATCATTGTTCTTCAGCGAAGGATAGTTTTCATCTTCCTTGATAGTCCAAGTATTTGTAAAGTCCCAGCCCAATTCCTGATAGGTACTGGCTTTCAACAGGTCTGAGCCGTTCTTTCCAACACCATTCATGATGTCATCATAAACCTTTTGTGCTACATTGTTCACGGAAACCTGCATACTCTTCAATGCATAGTTGTTCAATTCAGGTGCGGGAGCACTGTTCTTGATGCCGCCAATGATGCGCTGACCGTAACCTCCGCCTTGCTGTTGTTGTTGCGATTCGTAGGTCACGTCTATCTTATTGTTCATTGCGACACAGTTCTTCACTATTGCATTGGCACCATCGTTATAGCCAATAATACCTGCTGCATAATTGCTGCTGAAGAGGTTGCCTGCAGCATAGCACTTATCCACAACGCTATAGTTATAAGCCACAATACCTGCTGCACTATAGGACGAGGTAATAGTGGCATTGCTATAACAGTTTGTAACGGTTGCAGAGTTCTTTCCAACCAATCCTGCTGCATACGACTCAGAACCTGTAGCAGTCAGCGTTCCTTGGGTAAAGCATTGGTCAATTTCTCCACCTGTAATTTCTCCGACAATTCCACCAACGTATGATGTCGTACCTGTCGTATTGATGGTGACATTAGCCTGACATTTCGAGATGTTTCCATTATCCATCAAACCAACGATACCGCCGACAGGAGTTCCGTCTGCAACACTACCAGATACTACACAGTTCTCTATCGTTCCATTAATCATCTTACCAATGATAATACCAGTATTCTTACCACCTTTCACTTGCTTGTTCTTGGCTGTCTCTACTGTCAGGTTCTTGATAGTTCCATTAGCAAAGCAGGAGAACAGACCTGTATTATCACGAGTGCTGTTACACCACAGCCCTGTTATCTTATGTCCATCGCCGTCAAAGTGAATGGTCTCACTACCATCACGGCCTATCGACTGCCAACCTTCTGTTGGGCTAAATTGATTGATATAGCTGGTCAAGTCGATATCGTTCATCAGCTTAAAGTAGCCCTTTCGATAAACCTGTGTCAGGTCTGCAGCTGTATATACCTGATAAGGATCAGCTTCCGTTCCTTTACCCAAGAAAGATACTACTTCGGTTGTAAAATACGACTGTTCCTTGCCATCAGCCGTGGCTGACACACGTACTTCATGACCAGCCTGTAGTGGGCTGACTGTAAACGAGAATTCATGATTTTTGCTCACCATCTCTTGTTTTACGCCATCTATTTCCAATGTAACAGTTCCACCATCCACACACTTTCCGCTAACTATAGTTGCTCCCGACTTTACCTCAGACAGAATAACAGGCGGAGCAGTTTGTGTCTTGAAGTAAGGATAACACTCTGTTTCCTGTATTTCCCAAGTGTCAGTAAAATCCCAGCCCATTGCCACATAATTGGCTTTCAGTTTTAGGGTTGTAGCACTGACTCCTGTTCCATTTTGTTGATCATCAATAATATCTTGAGCAACGCCTGCTTTAATAACAATAGCACGATTCAAAGCTTTGTTTTCTTCGAGAGTACCCATAGAACCATATATAACACAACCACTGGTTTTGCCATAGATTCTACCAACATTCTCTACATTTGCATTAATTGTATTTAGAATTGATATATTTGAATATAGCGTGGTTTTAATATTACTATATTCGTAACCCTCTACAGATCCTGCTATGCCACCTACCATTTTTGATCCATATATAGTGGTATGAGATATGCAATTAGATATATAACTATTCAAACAAACACGTCCAATTATACCTCCTGTCATTTCTTGTCCTATAATTGTTCCATTGAAGTAATTGTTGTTTATATTAATTCCATAACGGCTACTATTACCACTTGACATTCCTGCAATTCCGCCTGCCACATTTCCTTCACATCTAATTTTACCTATTGCAAAACAATTCTTAATATCTGATGTTATATAACCAGATATACCACCAACATGTGATACTGCCTGAAGAACTCCAACAAAGCCACAACCATATACATAGCCACCTTTTCCGGAAACTCCTCCGACATAATCATAACCTACAATATCAGAATAAACGAGAGAGTTTGAGATAGTGCCTGTTCCTTCACCAAAGATTCCTCCAACGTAATTTGTCCCCACAATTCTACTCTTTTCCAATCTGCAAGATTGAATTATCGTTCCAAAATCTGAAGAAAGATGTTTTCCAATTACACCACCAGTATAATTACCACCGACTATATTTAGAGAGGAATTGACATTTGTTATTTGAGGTGTTTGCCTATTATCTTCATTAGAACATCCTATACACCCTCCAACATATACTTTGCCTTCTATTTTACCTGAGAAAGAACAATCTGTAATAATTCCACCACATAAGTAGCCTACAAGTAATCCAACATTCTCGCTTCCCAGGATTATTGCATCTTTTATTATTAAGTTCTTAATTGTGAGCTTTCTACTAAATCCAAAAAGTCCTACATAATTCATATTCGGTCTATTTATGTATAAACCTGAAAGAGTTTTGCCATTCCCATCAAGCACGCCCTTGAATGGAGTTGATGATGTTCCTATAGGCAGCCATCCTTGTGATCCATATTCTTCCTCAATAAATTCAGTCAAATCTATGTTTGCCATCATCTTGAAATATACTCCTTCTTGATTCAGAAAGTTACGCATCTGATTCAAATGAATCGGATTCAAAATCAGATAAGGGTCATTCTCGGTTCCCGACCCTGATCCACTAAACTGAGCAAATGTCGTTGACATGCAGCATAGGAACATTGCTGCTAAGGTTAATAGTCTTTTCATAATATTATTTCAAATTTATCAATTAAATCATTATCGAACATTTCACTTGCTTTATTTTCTCTATTTGTAAACAGCACAAGATTTCTATAATCTTTTTCACCTCTACCTTGAAGATCTAGATTGGGATCTTTTACTGAATAGTAGATAATTCCATTAGCAATACCTTCTTCTTTCAGATAAAGGGTCAATAATTGAGGGATGATATATTCCTCCCGGAAAAATGATTTGTCTGGCCTGCATTCTTTCTCTTGTATGACACTGTAAAACGGAACAATATAACAAGATGCTATCAAAGGATAAACTTTGACAAGGTCTAATTCTGAAATGTTTTTTTCTCCATCACCTTGTCCTAATGTTAAATCGAGAATATTATTCAATGACTCTTTCAAAGCAAATTTTGCAAGTGAACCACTTGATATCTCCATTTCACAGACATGTTTGGAATAGCCCAAATACAGGCATGGATAGCCTTCAATACTGAAACGTTCACTTTTAGATAAATGAATTTTGTCAAAAGGAAGGTGATAGTATTCTTTTTTTTCACTTATTCCGCCTTCTGCTCTCATTCTGTAAAAAGTTCCGCTTTGCACTGTTTTTATAGGAAGAATTTCTTTGATAGGTTCCATTGCGTCTTTAAACGTAGAATAAGCAGATGCTAATTTCCCATTAAAATACTCAATAATAGTTATGCGAAGATTTTTTATAAATTCTTCAACGAGATTGACAGTATCACTATCTACATCATTTCCTTTGAGATTTTTCAGATATTGAGAAGTAAAATTGTCAAAATTATCATTGAAAGATTTTCCAAAGGCAAAATACAAGGGCAATTCCATAACATTTTTGCCACTATAGAGTGGATAAGCTTGACATTTTGCAGAGTTTATTAATTGCTGAAAAATAAACTTATTGGAAGTATGGGCATTTCTTATATCAACATTATTGGATTTATTCATAGAGGTATTCTTTTCTTTGCCTCCTAAACACCCCAGAGTCGGCAATTATCAACTAGCTTTAGGTTTCCTTATGATACAAAAAAGGCGTAGGTGTCTGTTCTTCTGCCCATCCTGGAGCTGTAGGCCTTCGCATTGCCCTCTCTACACAGGATAGACAACGCCAGTTAGCCCACGCCAGCACGGACTATATAATATAAGGTATATAGAAACGCACTACGTAGACGCCTCGTTGTCATCTGTCTGTTGTAGAGATTGGAGTTTGCGAAGTTCACAGCTCACAACGACAGACGTTCGAAAACGTCTTTCTCATAAAATAAGACCGCCCGCTTACCCCTAAGGGCTAACAAGCGATGCTGCAAAGATAGGAATTATTTCCGAAAAAAGCAAGAAAAAGGTGAAAATCTTTCGATTCCTTGGGTTAAACGGACGTCGTTTAGGAAAGCCAACAGAATCCAGGGTTATATATCCTTGCACTCTATCAGTTTGCTCTTAATGAATTCTTGAATATCGTATGCTGTAACATCATAAAAAGGCTGTAATTCTACAAAACCTTTTTCTTTGATAAAATTCTTTCCCGTGAACCGTATGTGGAGCTAAAGATTTTTCCCGTTCCATATTCAGGCAGACATTATTCGATTAAGATGACGAGTCTCTATACTTTTGACGTATGCTTCCGAAACATAGAAGGGACTGGTACTTGTTTCCACATCCGGAAAAGGCAAGAAAATCATAGTATTTATTCGGTTCAACAATTATGTTTATTCTTAATCATTTCCGCAAATTCGTCCAACCCAACCACTTTAAAACGTGGAAACGGTGATTGTGACGCATCGCTGAAATGAGCATCATCAGTTACTATATAATCCGCCTGACTCAAAAAGGCACAATCAACAAACTTGTTGTCGTCAGGATCTTGCTTGATAATTCCAAGACGGAAGAAAGGATCCTTACGAATGACGTTACGAGAACGGGATATTACCTTAAGAAACAAATCGGCTGCAGAGGGAGAAGCCTTTTTACGGAGGATTTCCTCATACTCAAAAAGTATTTCGGTTGAAACACACAACACATAGTGCTCTTTCAGAAACTCAGAGAACAGAAAATGGTATGGGCTTCTAGCTCCGAGAATCTGCAAAAGACTATTGGTATCAAGCACTATCCGAGGTGATTCCATCATCAATGTCTATTTACGATAAGGTGTCCTCAGATGTTCGTCTCGCAGCTTGTCAAGAACTTGCTGGTTAAGCGTTCCATCATCCCACAGGTGCTGCATTTCAGCTTCCAGACGAGACGCATAGAAGTTACGCAAAACGTCCATCAGTGCATTTAACTCCTGTTCGTCTTGTGCTCCTGCAAATGACTCCAATATCATCATCTGCGACTCGTTCATTGTATTAATTTGCATACTTATAGTCCTTTTACTACTAATTATCGCAGGCAAAGATATGGATTATTTCTGAAAAAAGCAAGAAAAAGGTGGAAATCTTTCGATTCCCACCTGATTGATTTCTATTCTGGATAGATGATTGATTACATCTGAGGGAGTTCAAGCCACTTCACATAGCAGAAGTCCATGCGGTGAGGCAGATCCTTGTGCTTCGGATACATACGGATGGCTGACTTGTACTGACCGAACTGGTTGGGAGACAGGGTAGCTTCGAAAATGAAGTTATTGCCTTCCTTGCCTACCATCTTCAGAGGCTCTACAGAGAATACACGCTCTTCGCCATTCTTGTCGGCACAGATGTTTACCTTCTCAAGTCCTACTGCATCTTCGAGTCCCTGCTCGTTGATGACGTACTTGATGTTGTACTTCTGACCAGCCTCACAACCATTTGCAGGGAAGTCCCATTCGCAGCTTACCACGTTGATAGCATCCCAACGCTCTGCAACGGCTTCCTTCCACTGTGCAATGTCCTTAGCCTTACGGTTGTTGTCCTTAGCAAGTTCCTTGAAGCGCTTTGCCTGCTTCTCATAGAACTTAGAATAGTAGTCGTCCAACTGACGCTTCATGGTGTAGTGAGGAGCAATCTGGGCGATAGAGTTCTTGACAACCTTGATCCAGCCCTTGGAAATGCCGGTCTTCTTGTCTCTGTTATAATAAAGAGGTACAATCTCGTTCTCCAACAGACCATAGATGGTAGCAGCGTCGAGCTGATCCTGATAGCCCTGGTTCTGGTAAGTACGCTTCTCGGTAAGAGCCCATCCGGCACCCTCACGATAACCCTCCAGCCACCAACCGTCCTTTACGGAGAGGTTGACAACACCGTTCATCTCGGCCTTCTCGCCTGATGTACCAGAAGCCTCCAGAGGACGTGTAGGAGTATTCATCCAGATATCAACACCTGATACCAAGCGACGAGCCAACAGGAAGTCGTAGTCCTCGAGGAAGATAATCTTACCCTGGAACTCGTCACGCTGTGAAATCTCGAAAATCTTCTTGATAAGGCCCTGTCCAGCACCATCGGCGGGGTGTGCCTTACCTGCGAATAGGAAGATAACAGGACGCTCAGGATTGTTGACAATGCTAGAGAGACGATTCAGGTCGGTGAACAGCAGGTGAGCACGCTTGTAGGTAGCAAAGCGACGGCAGAAACCGATAACGAGTGCGTTGGGATTGAAACGCTCTATGAGTTTCACTACACGTGCGGGATCGCCTTGGTTCTTCAACCATGTCTCCTGGAACTGTACTGCGATATAATCGAACAGCTTAGCTTTCAGAGCCATACGTGTTGCCCATACCTCTTCATCTGGACAATTGTAGATGCCGTGCCAGATGTCCTCGTTAGACTGGTCGCCCATGAACTTAGGATCAAAGTACTTGCCATATACAGCACGCCACTCAGCAGCAGCCCATGTGGGGAAGTGAACACCATTGGTCACGTAGCCTACGTGGTTCTCCTCAGGATAATAGCCGTTCCAGATAGGAGCGAACATCTTCTGAGATACCCATCCGTGAAGCTTAGACACACCATTTACCTCCTGACAGGTGTTGCAAGCGAAGGTTGACATACAGAACTTCTCACTGTGGTCGTCAGGATTGGTGCGACCCATGCCGATGAACTCGTCCCAGGTAATGCCCAACTTCTGAGGATAAGCACCCATGTACTTGCCGAACAGACCCTCGTCGAAGTAGTCGTGACCAGCAGGAACAGGAGTATGAACGGTATAAAGGCCACTGGCACGAACCAGCTCAAGAGCCTGGTTGAAGTTCAGACCATCCTCCTCGATATAGTCGCACAGGCGCTGCAGGTTGCAGAGTGCTGCGTGACCTTCGTTACAATGGTAGATATCCTTCTTG
The DNA here is from genome assembly GCA_902770195.1 of uncultured Prevotellaceae bacterium. Taxonomy (GTDB): domain Bacteria; phylum Bacteroidota; class Bacteroidia; order Bacteroidales; family Bacteroidaceae; genus Prevotella. The sequence goes on along the minus strand of CACXSA010000035.1, from coordinate 13,947 downwards.
ATGCCCAGCTTTTTCAGCAACAGCATACCACCGATACCCAACAGGATTTCCTGCTTCAGACGGTTCTCCCAGTCACCACCATAGAGTGAGTGAGTAATGGGCTTGTCGAAGTCAGAGTTCATCTCGTTGTCAGTATCCAGCAGATACAGGCTTACACGACCTACGTTAACACGCCATACATAAGCATGAACCTGATAGTTGGTGTAAGGAACGTCGATAACCAGTGGGTTGCCGTCCTTGTCGAGCTGACGCTCAATGGGCAGAGAACCGAAGTTCTGTGTCTCGTAGTTGGCAATCTGCTGTCCCTCCATCGACAGGCTCTGTGTGAAGTAGCCAAAACGATAGAGGAAACCAACGGCACACATGTCAACGTTAGAGTCGGAAGCTTCCTTTACATAGTCACCAGCCAGCATTCCCAGACCGCCAGAATAAATCTTCAGGGCAGAGTGGATACCGTACTCCATGCAGAAGTAGGCTACTGAGGGGCGCTTTGCGTCGGGCTTCACATCCATGTAAGCACGGAACTGTGCATAAACGTCCTTGACACGCTTCATCAGCTTCTTATCCTTTAGGATTTCTTCCTTACGGGCACGGGTCAGACGCTCAAGCAACATTACGGGATTGTGCTTTACATCATGATAAATCTCAGGATCAAGGTCACGGAACAAGTCACGAGCCTCGAAGTTCCATACCCACCACATGTTATGGGCAACCTCGTCCAAACACTTCAGTTCTTCGGGAAGACTTGACTTTACAATCAGTTCTTTCCACTGTGGAACATTTGCATAATCAGCTTTAATTTTCATAATCTAACAATTATTATGTTTGTATTCTTAATTCTTTATTCTAACATCAGACTTCTTACATCAGAAATCTAACCTCTTCCTTCTGCTTTATGCAGAGCAATATCGTAGGCCTCATGGTAGAACTTGATGAACTCACTCCAGAGGGCCTTTTTGGATAATGCGTCAGCCTTCTTCCTGCAAGCATCTACCTCTTTCTGCGACATATTGGAGAATTTGGCAACGGTGTCTTTGATGGCATCAGCCACCTCAGAGTAGTTATAGTCCGTACGATGTATAACCTTCACACCATCCTCTATCTCGCCATAACGACCTCCAAACTCGCTATTAGCCCAAAGACCAAAGCCTGCCAGATCAGTAGTGATACAGGGCACCTTGAAAGCGACGGCCTCCAGAGGAGTATAACCCCACGGCTCATAGTAGGAAGGATATACGCAGAGGTCGTTACCCAGTACGATATCATAGTAAGTCATATTCACGATACCGTCCTTACCATCCAGATAGCAGGGAAGGAAAATAACCTTCACGTTATCATCCTGATGGTTGTGCATATCGTAGTATTTCATCATACTCAGCACGTTGTCGTGACTCATATTGTGAAGCCAGTGCGTAACCTGAGGGACGTCGAGAGGAGTGGTGAACGACTGACCACTGGCCAAGCGCTCCTGCAAATCCTTGCGAGGCTCCCCTACCCAACCGGGCACTTCGATGAAGGCAACAACCTTCTTCTTCAAGTCACGGTCACGCAGCAGACGGTTCATAGCTTCCACAAAGACGTCAATACCCTTGTTTCGGAACTCATAACGACCACTTGTAGATACTATCAGCGTATCGTCGTCAAGCTGTTCACCCAACAGGGCGTTGGCTACCTCCAGCAAACGCTTACGGGCTGCCTTGCGCTTACGGGTAAACACGGCACCTTTGGGTACGAAATCACCATCGAAGCCATTGGGCAACACCACGTCAACGGGTTTGTCGAGCAATTCCACACACTCCTTAGCCGTAATGTCACTTACCGTTGTAAAGCAGTCAACATGCATAGCCGTCTGTTTCTCTATCGAGTGCTTCGACTGCATGTTCAACTCGCCAGCCATCTGGTCGCCGTTATAGGCAAAAAGATAGTCGTACAGCGGTTTCTGATTGCCAGCAATGGAACGGCCTATGCTGGTAGCATGGGTGGTGAAGATAGTACCTATCTGGGGCAGATGAGCATTGATGTAAAGTGCGCCCAGACCGCACATCCACTCGTTAGCATGATAAATAACACGCTGGTTCTTATTAAGATAGTGGTTGTAATAGCTCTCCACTACCAGACCTGCAGCGTAAGAGAACATAGAGGCTTCGTCGTAGTCGCCATAGGCATGGAGCGAATCGACTTGATAGTTTTCCCAAAGCCATCCATAAATCTCGTTTTTCTGTTCGAAATAAGGCTGAAAGTCCACCAGAACAGCTATTGGCTCTCCTGGAACGGTCCATCTTCCAACACGCAGGTTCAGACCTTGTTCCTTTGCCTCCCATTGCCATTCAGCAAAAAGCGACTTGTCTTCCTTGAAATAGGGACTTTCCTCCTCTTTCCAAAAATCAGGACCAATAAATATTATCCTGTCCTTCATTTCCTCCTGTAATGTCTTTGCACGCGTTGAAAGTACGGTGTAAATACCGCCCACTTTGTTACAAACCTCCCAACTCGACTCAAAGATGTAATTAGGCTTTAATAAATCTTTTCCCATTCTTATACTAGTATAACGGGTGCAAAGATACTTAAAATATTCTAAAAACAACCACGTTTGCGTATTAATTTTCTACGTAAACGGTTTTTTTTGATTTAGATTCATTACCTTTGACCTCAAAATTCAGCAAACATGGTTAGAAACATCCTTTATACACTGCTCTTATGGTGCTTTCCTGTTGTTATTCACGCCCAAGACAACACATTTCGCGCGTACCTTTATAATAATGAATATAACGTTTATCTGCGCATTAATTTCTACGACCAGGATGTTCGCGTTCCTGGACAGGAGCTTTACGGCACCCTTCCCGGATATCTCGGCAAGGTCAATAACTCCTTCTGCTGGGTCATCACCTCTTGTGAGATAAAGAGTGACCGTGAGGCTACGCTCCAACTCATCAACGATTTTGGCAGCGAAGACCTCACAGCCACCCTTACACGAAAGAACGACTCCATCTATCTGTTCCGTCAAGGAGCAGGCAGCACCATCAAGGTGCCCAACAAAGGAAAATGGCAGAAGCTCCCCAAGTCATTGGAATTCAAACGAAAATAGATACAATATGATTACATTCCCAATCGCCAAGATCAACTTAGGCCTGAATGTGGTAGAGAAACGTCAGGACGGATACCACAACCTGCAAACCGTATTCTACCCTGTGCCCATCAAAGATGCATTGGAAGTGCAACAGATGGACGAAGACTTCCCCTCTACGTTCGACTGCGACCTGAAAGTAACCAATATTGTCATAGAAGGCGACGAGCAACGAAACCTGGTGGTGAAGGCATATAAACTGCTGAAGGAGGACTTCCCTACTCTGCCCAGGATTCATACTCATCTATGGAAAGGCATTCCTACACAGGCTGGAATGGGTGGAGGGTCGAGTGACTGCGCCTATATGATAACGCTGTTGAACAAGATGTTCGGACTGGGAATGAATAGTGAGCAGATGTGTCAGTATGCAGCACGACTGGGTGCCGACTGTGCCTTCTTCGTAGAAAGCCGTCCCTGCTATGCAGAGGGCATTGGCGAGAAGTTGGAACCTATCAGCCTAGATTTGAGCAACTGGTATATCGGAGTGGTAAGACCGGACATCCCCGTACCCACCAAAGAAGCCTTTTCGCGTATTCACCCACATTTTCCCAAAGTGAACTGCAAGGATGCCGTGATGCAACCTGTTGAAACGTGGAAAGAGACGCTGGTGAATGATTTCGAGGAGAGTGTATTTGCCCTGCATCCTGAAATCGGAGCCGTCAAAGACGAGCTATATAAAATGGGCGCCACCTATGCAGCCATGTCTGGCTCAGGCAGCGCCCTATATGGGTTGTTCAGAAATTGTCCTGATAATATCTGTCAGCAGTTTCCTGATATGTTTACGTTCTACAGTAAGCTATAGAAATAAATATAGAAAGCGTCAATCGCGATCTTCAAGCAAGGCTGATGTACGGACGCGGCTAAGCGTCTCGGGAGTCATCTGCAGATAACTGGCAATGTAAACCAGCGGAGCACGAAGTACAAGCTGTGGCGAACGTTTCACTAGCTTGGCATAACGCTCAGGAGCAGACTCGAAGCGAAGCATGTCTGCATGTACCTGTGAAATGATAAGCGATTCCTCCAGAATTTTACGATATAGCATCTGGATATTCACATTGCGAACGGCCTCACGCTCCAGTCTTGCTTTGGGCATCGCATAGATAATGGTGGGCTCCAGGGCCTGAATTTGCTGACGACTGGGTTCCTCCTTGAACAAACTCTCAATGCACATGCAGATTGTGTTCTCTGTAGCCATGTATTCTGTTAGTTCCTTACCATTCTTGTAGTAGAATTGGCGCACCAGCCCCTTTACCACCCAATAAATATTCGTGCAAGTTTCTCCTTCCTTCAAGATAACCTCACCCTTTTGGAATTTCATGGGCACCAGAATCCCTTCTAGTACATCCAGTTCGTCATGCGTCATCGTGCTATAGCGCCTTGCCAGTTCTCTTGCCACATCACGTGTTGTCAGTCCAATTGTTGTCATAGTTTTATAGTTTAAGTATATTTAGTCTAATTTCAATACAGCGAGGAACGCCTTCTGAGGCACCTCTACGTTTCCTATCTGTTTCATGCGTTTCTTGCCTCGCTTCTGCTTCTCCAGCAATTTACGTTTACGGCTCACATCACCGCCATAGCATTTGGCAGTAACATCTTTACGAACTTGTTTTACCGTCTCACGAGCAATAATCTTTGCTCCAATTGCAGCCTGAATGGCAATATCAAATTGCTGACGTGGAATGAGTTCCTTCAGTTTCTCGCACATGCGACGTCCAAAACTGACAGCATTGTCCTGATGGGTCAGTGTGCTCAGGGCATCCACCGGCTCACCATTGAGCAGAATATCGAGCTTGGCCAATTTCGAGGGACGGAACGAATCGATGTGATAGTCGAAGGAGGCATAGCCCTTCGAGATGCTCTTCAACTTGTCGTAGAAGTCTATCACAATCTCACCTAGGGGGAGCATGAAACGCAACTCCACACGATTGCCTGAAACATATTGCTGATCTATCAGCTCACCACGTTTATCAAGACACAGCGTCATGATGGGACCGATAAAATCGGCTGCAGTAATGATAGAAGCCTTGATATATGGTTCCTCAATGTGGTCTATCATCGTCTGGTCAGGCAATCCAGAGGGGTTATGCACCTCTTTCTCCTCCCCTTGCTTGGTATAGCACATATAGGTAACGTTGGGCACCGTAGTGATGACATCCATGTCAAACTCACGGTCCAAGCGTTCCTGCACTATCTCCATATGGAGCAAACCAAGGAATCCGCAACGAAAACCGAAGCCCAGGGCAATGGATGTCTCAGGGGTAAACGTCAGCGAGGCGTCGTTCAACTGAAGTTTTTCCAAGGAAGCACGCAGGTTCTCATAGTCCGTTGGATCGATGGGATAGACACCTGCAAACACCATGGGTTTCACTTCCTGGAAACCCTCAATAGCCTTGTCGCACGGGTTGGCAATATGGGTAATGGTATCGCCCACCTTTACCTCCTTGGCATTCTTGATACCTGAGATAATATAGCCCACCTCTCCTGTACGAAGTTCCTTGCGGGGTATCATGTCCATCTTGAGCACTCCTACCTCGTCGGCAACATACTCCATACCAGTATTGAAGAACTTTACCTTGTCACCCTGACGAATCACGCCATTGGTAATCTTGAAGTAAGCAATAATGCCTCGGAAGGAATTGAAGACGGAATCGAAAATAAGGGCCTGCAAAGGAGCTGCCTCATCACCAATAGGATGGGGAATGCGCTCAACAACGGCATTCAGGATGTCTTCGACACCTTCGCCTGTCTTGCCTGAGGCACGGATAATCTCGGAACGGTCACATCCAATGAGCTCTACAATCTCGTCTTCCACCTCGTCAGGCATAGCCGATGGCATATCAATCTTATTGATAACAGGAATAATTTCCAAATCATTATCAATTGCCATGTAGAGATTGGAAATGGTCTGAGCCTGAACACCTTGGGTAGCATCTACCACCAATAAAGCTCCCTCACAAGCAGCAATGGAACGGCTCACCTCATAAGAGAAATCGACATGTCCCGGAGTGTCTATGAGGTTCAGTATATATTTCTCACCATCTTTCACATACTCCATTTGGATGGCATGACTCTTAATCGTGATACCACGCTCACGTTCCAAATCCATGTCGTCCAACATCTGTCCTTCCGTCACCTGGATAGTCTTTGTGAACTCCAGCAAACGGTCTGCCAGTGTTGATTTTCCGTGGTCAATATGCGCGATGATGCAAAAGTTTCGTATATGGTTCATTCTTGATTATATGCACATTTTGATGCAAAGGTACAAAAAAAATATTTTTTTGCGTTGCTCTTTGACGTTTTTTATATTTTTTACTTACCTGTTACTTATGGAATCCTTGCTCGAAAACCTCCTTAACAGTATTGATTTCCAAGAACTTAGTAGCTCCACCCACGCTAATATTACCACTTAGGTAAGCTATCTTGTCGTTGGGCTCCACATAGCCCTTTTGCCGAAGCATACGAACAGCGGCCTGGAAAAGTCCCTCACTGGAGATATGATCTTTCTGATAAACGGGAATGACACCATACGAAAGATTAAGCAGGCGCTGCAGTTTGTCATTATAGCAAATGGCCAACACGGGATGCGGACCACGGAAAGCTGCCAGAGAGCGTGCCGTAGCACCTGTTGCCGAATCGGTAATGATACCCTTGACACCCAGTATTTCCGTAGCCTCGATAGCACTATGAGCCATGAACTCACGGATATCGCAATTTGGTGACAGCGGAATATACACATGGTTATTGGCACGATCGAGTTCTGCCTGCTCAGCAATGGAAGCCATTGTGCGCACTGCTTCTATGGGATATTTGCCACTGGCCGTCTCGCCTGAAAGCATCAAGGCATCAGCACTGGAATAAATGGCATTGGCAATATCCGTTACCTCAGCACGCGTAGGACGTGGATTGTTAATCATCGTATGCAACATCTGGGTTGCCACAATAACGGGCTTTTTCTTCTCGATGCACTTACGAATAATCTGGCGCTGAATGCCTGGAATACGCTCTATGGGCACCTCGATACCCAAATCGCCACGTGCAATCATAATGCCATAGGATGCATCAATAATCTCATCGATATTATCCACACCTTCCTGGTTCTCTATCTTTGAGATTATCTTAATGTCGGAATTAAAGGCGTCCAAAATAGCTTGCACGGCACGCACATCAGCTGCAGAGCGAACAAAAGAATGGGCTATGAAATCGATGTCCTGGTCGATAGCCAACATGATGTTCTTACGGTCTTTACTGGTCAATGCAGGCAGGTCTATATGCCGTCCAGGCACATTAACACTCTTATGAGAACCCAGAATACCGTCGTTGGTGACTTGAGCGACAACAGATGGTCCATTAATACCTATTACCACCATATCCAAGGCGCCATCATCGAAAAGGACATGATCGCCTTCCTGGACATCAGCGGCAAAATTGGGATAGGAAAGATTGACAATGTCGTGAGTAGAGTCCACATCAGGACGTCCGAAGAGCTTCACGACATCACCTGTCTTATACTCAATAGGCTCGGAACATCCCGTTGTTCTCACCTCAGGACCTTTCGTGTCTATGAGAATACCAATATGGCGACTTACCTCGCGTACGTTCCTTATTATATTTTTAATACCTTCCTCAGAAGCATGGGCAGTGTTCATTCTTATAACATTCACCCCTTCGTTGTAAAGCTGGCGAATGAAATCAACATCGCAACGACGATCACTTACTGAGGCAACAATCTTTGTCTGTTTCATACCTTATACCTTATTAATTTAGGTGCAAAGTTACAAAAAATATATATTTTTAGAAAAAAAACCTGATTAAATTTTCTTATCTCACTGAAAAACAGTATCTTTGCAGTCCGAAAATGAAACACTAAAGAAAATATAGAGATGACAAAAGCAGAAATTATCAACAAAATCGTTGAAGATACGGGTCTTCCCAAAAAAGATGTAGCTGCTACGGTAGAGGCATTTATGGAGGAAATCCGCAACTGTATGGCCGTTGAGAAAGAGAACGTATATCTCAGAGGATTTGGTACGTTCAGCGTAAAGCGTCGTGCTCAGAAGACAGCACGTAACATTTCGAAAAACACCACCATGGTGATTGAAGCACATGACATCCCAGCTTTCAAGCCAGCAAAGAGCTTCCTTGAAAAGATGGCAGATTAAAGAATAAATCCATTAAAATTTCAAATTTAAAATAACTTAAAATTATGCCAAACGGAAAAAAGAAGAAGGGCCACAAGATGGCAACTCACAAGCGTAAGAAGAGACTGCGCAAGAATCGTCATAAGAGCAAGTAAGCTCTTGGTGACGCAAGCAGAGAGAAAATGAAAGGAGTGTTGCCGAGTCAATCGGCACACCCTTTTGCTTTTTTAAGTAACCCTAACGTCAAGAAGACAAGAAGAAATGACAAGCGAAGTAATTATCGATGTGCAGCCGAAAGAGATTTCCATTGCACTTCTCGAAGACAAGAACCTGGTAGAATACCAGAATGAGAAGCGCGAAGAGGCAAGCTACTCAGTCGGCAACATCTATCTGGGCAAGGTAAAAAAACTGATGCCCGGACTGAACGCCTGCTTCGTCGAAGTAGGCTCTGAGCGCGATGCCTTCTTGCATTATCTCGACTTAGGAACTCAATTCAGCTCGTATGAAAAGTATCTGAAACAGGTACAAAGCGACAAAAAGAAACTTTACCCCATTTCCAAGGCTACCCGACTACCAGACCTTCCCAAAGAGGGCAGCGTGCAGAACACGTTGAAAAAAGACCAAGAAATACTGGTGCAAGTTGTGAAGGAGCCAATCAACACCAAGGGTCCGCGACTGACGTGCGACCTTAGTTTTGCTGGACGATACATGGTACTCATGCCTTTTGGCGATAAAGTTTCGGTTTCTTCTAAAATCAAAAAAGGCGAGGAACGCACCCGACTGAAACAACTCGTCCAGAGCATACGCCCCAAGAACTTCGGAGTGATAGTACGTACAAGTGCCGAAGGCAAACGCGTAGCAGAACTGGATGCAGAAATGAAAGTGTTGGTAAAACGTTGGGAAGATGCTATTACAAAGGTTCAGAAAGCCACCAAGACACCAGAGCTGTGTTTTGAGGAGACAGGACGTGCCGTAGCGATGCTACGCGACCTGTTTGACCCCACCTATGACGGTATTCATGTAAATGACGAAAGCATCTACCAACAGGTTCGCGACTACGTATCACTGATTGCTCCGGACAAAACAGACATTGTGAAGTTGTATAAGGGAACAGTGCCTATTTTCGACAACTTCAACGTCACGAAGCAGATTAAGTCCTCATTCGGTAAGACAGTCAACTACAAACGTGGAGCTTACCTTATCATCCAACACACGGAAGCCATGCACGTTGTTGACGTGAACTCAGGGAATCGCACTCGCTCAGAAAACGGTCAGGAAGCCAACGCATTGGAAGTGAACCTCGGTGCTGCCGACGAATTAGCCCGTCAGTTACGACTGCGCGACATGGGCGGCATCATCGTAGTTGACTTTATCGACATGAATCTGGCAGAAGACCGTCAACTGCTCTATGAACGCATGTGTAAAAACATGGAAAAAGACAGAGCACGCCACAACATCCTGCCACTATCAAAATTCGGACTGATGCAGATTACGCGTCAACGTGTACGTCCGGCAATGGATGTCAATGTAGAAGAAACATGCCCTACATGCTTTGGAAAGGGCAAAATCAGGTCGTCTATCCTATTTACGGATCAGTTAGAGAGCAAAATTGACAACCTAGTCAACAAGATAGGCATTCACAAGTTCTATTTGCACGTTCATCCTTATGTGGCCGCCTATATCAACCAAGGCCTTGTATCGCTGAAACTCAAATGGCAGATGAAATACGGTATGGGCGTACGCATCGTACCGTCTCAGAAACTAGCCTTCCTTCAATATGAATTCTACGACAAAGACCGTCAATTCATAGACATGCAGGAGGAGAAAGAGATAGAAACAAACGCATAATATCGGGCAGTCATGACAACACTGAAAGTCCTTTTCTGGATTTGCCTGTTCCTCGTAGTTTACACCTATGTGGGATATGGAGTGCTGTTATGGCTGCTTGTTAAACTTAAAAGACTTTTAAAGGGGAAAGCTGCCCCATTGACCATGCCTCAGGATGACTCCCTGCCTCATGTGACGTTCTTGGTTTGCGCCTTCAACGAGCAAGACGTCGTAGAGATGAAAATGGAGAATACCCGTCAGTTGGATTATCCGAAGAACAAACTTCACATTATGTGGGTAACCGACGGGTCAACAGACAACACCAACGATTTGTTAAAAACGTACGAAGATGTAGAGATCGTCTATAGCCCAGACCGTCGTGGAAAAACAGCAGCCCTGAATCATGGCCTTAGCAAAGTAACTTCGGAAATCACTGTAATGACAGATGCTAACACATTAGTTAACAGAGAGTCATTGCGGAACATCATTCTTCTTTTTCAAGATCCCAACGTAGGCTGTGTAGCCGGAGAAAAGCGTATCCTAATACGGAAAGACGGTAAGACTGCAGCACAGGGAGAAGGGCTCTATTGGCGTTACGAGAGTACTTTGAAAATGCTTGACAGCGAACTCTACTCAACAATGGGTGCTGCAGGCGAGTTGAATGCTATTCGAACAGCCCTGTACCCCCCGATGCCGGAAAACGCATTATTGGATGATTTCGTCATGTCTATGCGAATAGTTGACCAAGGATACCGTATTGCCTACGCACCAGAGGCCTACGCTATGGAATACGGTTCAGCAGACCTGCACGAGGAATCAAAACGCAAGCGTCGCATAGCAGCCGGTGGACTTCAGAGTTCATGGTGGTTACGCAATATGATGAATCCATTCCATAGATTCATAGTAGCTTTCCAGTTTGTGTCCCATCGGGTATTACGATGGACTATAACCCCATTTGCCCTTATCGCTTTGATACCACTGAATGTATTGTTAGTATTTATGAATGCAGGAACCATCTATACCCTACTGTGGATTTTACAGGTTATTTTCTATCTTGCAGCATTCTTTGGCTACTACATGGAACAACACGGCAAGAAAAGCAAACTGCTCTATGTGCCCTACTATTTCTTTTTCATGAACCTGAACGTATTTTACGGAATACCGTATCTGAAAAGCCACCAACATGCAGGAACATGGGAGAAAGCAAAGCGTGCTTGACCTAATGTTTTGTTTTCAACAAATCTTTCGTTATTTTTTCTAAAAAAATATTCTTATTATAATTTTTTTTATTATCTTTGCCCAGATTTTTGTATCTATTAGAAGGATTATGTATTTTCCAAAGTGAATTTCAACAATGAATTCGAACGAAAGAGAAATACTGCTGCAAAAGATTGCAGAGGCCAACGCTAGACGACAAGCTGTAGAATTGGAGCTTAGTGTGGCTAAGAAGAAGCTCTCAGAATATGAAGAGAAAACCGACAAGGCCGAGAAAGCCAGTCGCATGAAGTCACTCTTCCTTGCCAACATGAGCCACGAAATCCGCACGCCACTGAATGCTATTGAAGGCTTTGCACGCATTATGGCAGAAACTGACTCGGCAGAGGACCGCATGAAGTATATGGAGATTGTTGAGAGCAACAACGCTCGCCTGCTGGCCCTTATTGACGAGATTTTGGATTTGTCACGTGTAGAGGCTGGCGAATTGTCTATCAAGAAAAACATGACCGACCTAAACGAGTTGTGTCGCAGCATGCAGAACATCTTCAAGTTCCGCTGTCCAGAAACCGTTCAGTTGCAATGGACCAAGCCGAACATGAATGTTACGCTGAACACAGATGTCAATCGTCTCAGTCAAGTATTCTCAAATCTTATTAGCAATGCACTAAAACATACAACAAGAGGAAGTATCACCTATGGATATCGCCTGATAAACGACGGTCAGGAGGTAGAATTCTATGTATCAGATACAGGTTCTGGCATCTCCCCCGAAGACCAGAAGCATATTTTTGAAACTTACGTTTCACGCGATGCAGAAAACCAGAACGGTTATGGACTGGGACTTGCTCTGTGTAAGATTATCGTAGAGAAACTAGGAGGTACCATCAACTGTACTTCCAAATTAGGTGCTGGTTCCTCCTTCCGTTTCATCCTACCATTCCAAGGAACCATAGGAGGCATGAAGAAAGACAGCCGTGTCACCACCAATTCGCGTACCATCCGTGTGGACACGAAGACGGATATGACAAAGGCTCCTCTTATCCTAGTGGCAGAAGACGAAGATTCCAACTACGAATTGGTGCGCATAGTACTTGCCAAGCGCTATCGTCTGCTACGCGCCAAGAACGGTATTGAGGCAGTAACCTATAGTGAGGATGAGCATCCTGCTTTGGTACTTATGGACATCCGTATGCCAGACATGAGCGGACTGGATGCCACCCGCATCATCAAGGAGGTGAATCCAGATATCCCCGTTGTAGCCCTTAGCGCTTATGCTTTCGACGAAAATATCCGTGAAGCGCGCGAAGCCGGTTGCGACGAGTTTATGGCAAAGCCTTTCCGTGTGGAAGACCTGTTGGATACTGTTCAAAGATACATTCATGAGTAAACTTAGATAACACAGACAAGACACTATGGGAAAATTAGCTGTTTACAAGTATATGGCCATGATGTTTCTCGTCTTTCAGATCATCGTCACCATATTTACGATAGTAGCTCTTTACGGAGGCGACGTATCACCTATTGGCAATACTGCACGGGCCATGTTGGTCTATGTACTCCCGTTACTGATTTTTGCCAACATCCTGCTTTGCTTCTATTGGATGATTCGTCGTCGTTGGCTGATGCTGATTATCCCAGTTGTCACCATTGCTTGCTGTATTCCCTATATTGGAACACTCCTACAAATTCGCACCATCGATGAACATGTAGAGGCTAGTGCCGGTTTGAAGATTGCAACCTATAACGTGGCTGCATTCAATCGCGAGACTTCGGGCTTCATGGCTCTTGACATCCTGGCAGAGATGCGTCGTCAGAAAGTGGATATATGTTGCATGCAGGAGTATCAGAATGTCAGTGGTGACAAGAAAAACTCCGACAGCTATAAGGATTATTTCCCCTATATGGCGGTGGGGCGCGACGATATGGTCATCTACAGCCGTTATCCCATCAAGAATAGTAAGGCTATTCTCTTTGACTATACAAACAATAGTGCCATGTGGGCCGATATCGATGTGAAAGGTCATCTGATACGTGTGTTTAACGTCCATCTACAGACCACAGGCATCAACGGTACACTGCATCGTGCAGCAAAGTTGGAGAATCAGAATTACGATGTCAGCGGAAGCCGTCTGCTCAGTGCCATTTTCGGCAACTATACGTTGGGGATGATGTTCCGTGCGTCACAGGCGAACATCGTAGCGACAGAGAAGATGAATAGCGACAAGCCCGTTATTCTTTGCGGTGACTTCAACGATGTGCCTTACTCATACGTCTATAACACCATGCTGGGCAATATGGTGGATGGTTTCAAGGAGTGTGGCTCGGGATGGATGCGCACCTTCCGTGGTGGCAAGAAAGCCGTCCGCATCGACTATATCTTCCACGACAAGGCATTCAAGGGTATGTCCTACTACACTTCCGACCTTACCTACTCTGACCACCTGCCCGTCTTCATGAAGGTTTCAATGTAATTTTTTTCTTCACAATATTAAAGCGGAGCAACCCTTTCGGTCACTCCGCTTTCACTTTAACCTTTAACCGTTAACCCTTAACCGTTAACCCTTAACCGTTAAAACGGTCCGTATCCCATGCAGCTGGTTGTGCCCAGTGCCGTCAGGAAAGCTGTGAGAGCGGCTACTA